>JAFGOK010000543.1 GCA_016926535.1 Micromonosporaceae bacterium
CACATGGTACGTGTGAAGGCCGTTGACGGTGAGGTTGTGCACCCGCTGTGCGGGCACCGTCCACCGCTTCAGTGCGGTGATCTGGATCCAGGTGCCGACTGAGGTGCGGAGCCACTGTCCTGGTTGGAGATCAGTGGCGTCGACCCAGGTGTTGAGGTCCCGGACCCAGAACGGGTGCGTGTCGGTCGCAGTCACCGTACCGATCGCATCTCCCGCAGCCCCGTCGGGGTCGACGGTGATCTCGACCAGGTGCTTCTGACCCCTGGTGGTGATGGTGGCCACCACCGGCTTGGCCGTGATCTCGCCGGTTTCCGGATCAGCAGCGATGACCTCGTCCCCGGTGGCGACCTCCTCGATCGGCTTGGAGATGCCATCGGCCAGCAGCACCGCTGTACCAGGGGTGAAACTGTTGCAGTTGCCGGCCACGCGGCCAGCGGCGGATTCGGCGGCGGCACTGCTGCTGCCCTTGCCGACGGCACCCCGAGTCAGGCCAGAGGCGATGGCCCTGGCCTCCTGACCGGCGGCCCGCCCGGCAACCTGGGCCGCCGCTCTGGCACCCACCCCGGACGCCAACGCCGAGACCCCGGCCTTGAGACCCTGACCAGCAATCGAACCGACCCCACCCGTGATCCCGCCGATCACCGCCCCAATCGCACCGTTCAGCAGCAGCCCACCCACACTGAAGTTGCCCTCATGCTCGACGGTGGTTTCCACGGTGTAGGAGACCATCGACGCCGCGGCCCCTGCCAGCGCCCCGCACGCCACCGCCCCAACCCCGGTCCAGCCGATCAGTGCGCGGAGTCACGCCCCTGCCGGGACCGGCTGCTGTGACTGCGACGAGGTCGGCGCGACGAAGATCTGCATCGTCAGCGTCAGCGTCACGGCCCCGGCGAACGATCCGCTCTCATCCTTTGGCACGGCGTTCATGCTGTTGATCAGCACGGCCCTCGGCTGCACCCGCTGCATCTGATCGAGGAAGCCGGCCACTTGGGCGGCACTGCCGTCGACGGTGACCGTGACCGGAAGCGACTCCACCGATCCGCCGGCCGTCGCCGTCTGGGTCGAGGCTCCCACGATCAGGCCGACCATCGTCGTGCCCGAGGCCGCCCCGGCGGCCTGGATCTGCCGCAGCAGATCAGCCAGCGCCGGTTGGGTCGGCAGTGCCTGGCGATCCGTAGCGAGTTGCTGCTGGTAGCGGGCAAGGTCCTGGTTCTGCTGGCGCAGCTGGGCCAGTCGCCGTTGCAGATCGACGACCCGGTCCTCCGTGGTCTCCGCCTCGCGATCGATGCTGGCCGCCTCGTCGTACGCCGGCCCGATCAGCACCATCCAGCCGAGGGCCAGCAGCAGGACGACCCCGGCGGCGGTGGCGATGTTCCAGAGCCGATCACGCGGGATGGCGGGCATCAGCTGCCTCCTGACGGCTGCGCGCTCGGGGCCGTGTACCTGCCGCCCAGCAGGGCGCTGGTGATGTCCAGCCGGATGGTCAGCTGCACGACCCCTTCCTGGCGAGTCGCATCGCTGACGAACGGGTTGGCCAGCCCCGGCACGGCTGCCAGCAGGTCGACGTAGGCCGCGGCGCCGAGTTCGTCCGGCGCCAGCGCCGAGACGCTCAGGGTGCCGACCATCCGCTCGACGGACGCCCCCGGCTGCCCGGAGACCCCCTGGTCGGCGCCGGCCGCAGGCTGCTCCTCGGGCACATCACCACCGGTACCCCCGCCGCCTGTCGCCTCGCCGCCGGTCCCGCCGCTCCCAGCGGTCCCACCTGCCCCGCCGGTCGATCCTTCCTCCGCGGAGGACAGCAGGCTTCCGAAGACCGAGGTCACCAGGACCCCCTCCGGTGCACTGGCCTGGAGTTGCGTCAGCAGGGTCGACCACGGCAGGTCGTTGGCCATCAGGGTCGCCAGCTGCCTGCCAATGAGCTGGGACTGGGCCTGCGCGCTGGTCAGATCGGCGAACGCGTTCTGCTGGCCGGTCAGCCGCCCGACCGTCTCCTTCGCCCGCTCCAGCCGATCATCCGCGGTGGAGGTCAGGTAGGTCGCATGGCCGAACCACCCCGCCAGTACCACGAGAACGCCGATCACCGCGATGATCGTCGAACGCCGGGCCGCGCGCTGCCGGCGCGCCTCCAGGATCTCGGCTGGCAGGAGGTTAGCGGAGACCTGGGGAATCCGCAGGAGGTCGCTCATCGGACCACCCCTGCTCCCAGCGCCAGGCCGATGGCCACAGCCGCCTGCGCGCCGCATCCCTCGATGGCGGCCAGTGCTTCCCCCTCTGCGCGGGCGCGGATTCTGGCGACCGGATCAGCCAGCACCACCTCGACCCCCAGCTGGTCGGCCAGCAGATCCGCCAGGCCTGGCAGCAGGGATCCCCCGCCGGAGAGCGCGAGCCGGGCGACCCTCGAATGCTGGGGACCAGCATTGAGGTACGCGAACGAGCTCCGGATTTCGTTGACCAGTGGTCGGACCGCCTCGCCGACGACAGCGGCGACCTCCGGATCGGTGCCCGGCACCAGACCGACCTGGTGCTTGGCGGTCTCGGCCGCCTCTTCCGAGATCTCCCGCCGCTTGGCGAGGACATCGGTGATCTCGTGCCCCCCGCGCGGAATGGTTCTTACGATCAGGGGTTGGCCGTCGGCGTGGACCACGACGGTCGTCGCCTGCGCGCCGATATCGACGATCGCCTCGACGACGGCGTCAAGCCTGGACGCCGACCGTAGGAGGGCGAAGGAGGCGAGATCCACCTCAACGACCTGAAGCCCCGCCTGCTCGGTCGTGTTCACCATGGTCAAGACCGGCTCCTTCGGGGCAGCGATCAGCAGACCCTTGACGGTTGAACCGCTGCCGTGCTCGGCCAGACGGTGGAAGTCGAGCAGGGAGTGCTCGACGGGCAGCGGCAGGATCTGGCGGACCTGGAACGGCAGCGACTTGCGCAACTCCTTGTCTGGCAGGTTCGACACCGCCATCTCGCGGACCACGACCTGCCGGTTGGTGACGCCCAGCACCACCTGACGCCCGCGGAACCGGTTGGAACCCCACAGGTGCTTGATGGCGCTGGTCACCGCCTGGCCGTCGCGGATGACCCCGCCGCTGACCGCCCCGGCGGGCAGCGGCTGGACAGCGAACCTGGTCAGGCTCAGCCCCTGCTTGCCCCGGGCGGCTTCCACCGCCCGGACGGCGGTCGAACCGATATCCAGGCCGATCGAGGTCTTGACGGCCATCCTTCCCTCCTCTCAAATTGCCGGGCTGATCAGCGACGCGTACCAATCAATCACCGGCCTGCCCACGAACAGAGTGAGCAAGGCCCCGGTGAGCATGTGTGGCCCGAAGGCGATGGCGGTCTTCCGGCCGGCGCGGCCCGTCGCCATCAGCGTGAGCCCGACCACAGCCCCGAGGAGGAAGCCGGCAAACGTCCCGACGGCCACCGCGCCCCAGCCGAGCCACCCGAGGTAGAGCCCGAGTAGCCCGGCCAGCTTGACATCGCCGAACCCGATGCCCCCGGGATGGGCCACCGCCAGGATCAGGTACAGCACGAGCAGCGCCGCCATGGCGATCAGCCCCCGGGCCGCCGGACGCCAGTCCCCCTCGATGGCTCCGGCCAGCAGCAACAGCGACAGGGCCACCCCGTACGACGGCAGCACGATGCGGTCGGGCAGCCGGCGCACCTCAACGTCGATCACCGAGAGAGCGACGGCGATCGCGGCCAGGTACAGGAAGGCCGGCAGCGCCGCCGTCGGGCCGACTCTGGCGGTGACGAGGAGAAACAGCCCAGCCGTTCCCGCCTCGACCAGGGGGTACCGCGGGCTGATCCGTCCACGGCAGCTGACGCACCGGCCGCGCAGCAGGATCCAGCTGAGCACCGGGATGTTCTGTGCCGGCCGGATGGCCACCCCGCACGCTGGGCAGTGCGAGCCGGGCTGGACCACGGACTCCCCCCTCGGCACGCGGTAGATCACCACGTTGAGGAAGGAGCCGACGATCAGGCCCAGCAGACCGGTGCAGAGGAGCAGAACGCCCTGTCCCATCACCGCCACCTTCCAGGTGAACGCCGCCCGTTGCCAGGGTGGGCCAGGAGCGGGAAAAGCTCCTGACCCACCCGCCGGTCAGTTGCCGTTCGTCGCGCAGGTCGCCAGGGTCGTCTGCTGAGACGTGCCCACGGGCCGTCCGCTGGAGCTGTTGTAGACGTAGACTGTCCGGCCCGAGGTGTTCCAGCCGCAGATGACGTAGTACGTCGCGTAGTTCCGGAAGTAGATGGCGTTGCCGGGAGAGACCGTGACCTGCTGCGCAACCCCGCCATTGTTCGCCAGGGTCAGCGGCACATTGTTGCCGGTGGTCCCGTTGCGGTTGATCGGGTACTGGTTGCCGTTCTCCGTGTAGAACTGCTCGACGGCGCTGATGGCACCTCGGACATCCGATTCGGCCGACTTGTTCTGCGCGCCTTTACGGTAGTTCATGTACACCGGGATCGCGATACCGGCGAGGATGCCGATGATGACGACGACGACGAGCATTTCGATCAACGTGAATCCGTGGTCACCGGATACGTTTGTCTGCCGGATCCTACGGAACCGTGCCTGCATGAGTGGACCTCCCGACACTCGTGGGGTGAAAGTGGGGCAAGCGCCAGAGTCGGCCATGATCACACAGCCCCCTCGACGTTCTGGTAAATCGTGAACAGTGGCAGATACAGACAGATGACCATCGTTCCGACGATTCCTCCCATGATCACTACCATGATCGGCTCGATGGACGAGGTCAGCGACTCTGCCGCGGCGTCGACCTCCCGATCGAAGAAATCGGCGACCTTGTCGAGCATCTGACTGAGTTGGCCGGTCTCCTCGCCAACCTGGGTCATCTGCGTGACCATTTGTGGGAATATGCCGTGTTTACTCAGACCACTCGACATCGGCTGACCGTCCCGGACTGCGGCCTGGAGGTCTTTCATCGCCACGGCGATGACGGCATTCCCCGTCGTCGCCCCGACGACGTCGAGGGCCTGCATGACCGGAACCCCGACGCCAAGCAGGGTCCCGAGGTTGCGGGCGAACCGGCCGACGGCGATCTTCGTGAACAGCTTGCCGAAGACCGGCAGGCGCAGCTTGAAGCGGTCGACCAGCAACCGGAATGCCGGATTGCGCCGAAGCCCCCTGCGCAGGGCGGCATTCCCCGCGATACCCCCGACGATCAGCACCGGGGCGGCCCAGGCCAGGCTATTGCTGATGTCGATCATCACTTGGGTCGGTAGGGGCAACTCCCCGCCCAGTTGAGCGAACATGTCTTCGAAGATCGGAACAATAAAGATCAAAACTGCCCCAACCAGAACCGTCGTGAAGCCCAGCACGACAACGGGATAGGTCAACGCACTTTTGACCTTGCCTCGCAGCGCCGCGTCCTTCTCGAAGGTCGCGGCGATCTGGTCCAGGGCGCTGTCAAGGAATCCCCCGGTCTCCCCGGCCTGGATCATCGCGATCATCAGCGGAGGGAACACCCGCTCCTGCTTGGCAAGAGCCGCCGACAGCGCGGATCCCCCCTCAACATCATCGATGACCTCGTGGATCGCGCGTTTGAGGGATGACTTGCCCGCCTGCTCCTCCAGTACCCTCAGCGCCCGTAGCAGGGACATCCCCGAGGCGGTCATGGTGGCGAACTGGCGGGCGAAGATCGCCAGATCCCGCAGGGTCGTCCGCCCGGTGAGACCCGGGATTCCGATCTCCTTGCGCAGCAGGCTGGTGGACTCGGTCACCGACAGCGGCACCAGGCCCTGCTGCCGCAACGCCTGCGCCGCGGCCCCATCAGTCGCCGCCTCGATCCGGCCCTTGGTGCGCTTGCCGTCGCTGTCGATGCCTCGATAGTCGAAGACCCGGGTCGCTGCCATGGCAGTCACGCCCTGCCCAGGAGGTGCCCGAGGTCCTCGGGCGAGTGGCAGATCGCCCTGGCCTGGTCAACGGCAATGAGCTGATCACGAACCCGCCCCGTGAGATGCTGATCGAAGGTCAGCATCCCCTCCCCGCCGCCGGACTGCATGAACGACTGGATCTGGTGGCTGCGGCCCTCCCGAATGAGATTCCGGATGGCATGGGTCGCGAACAGGACTTCGGTGACGACGATGCGCCCGAGACCATCCGCCCTCCGGCACAGGGCCTGGGCGACCACGCCCTGGAGGGTGACTGAGAGTTGCATGCGGATCTGTTCCTGCTGGTGGGGCGGGAACACGTCGATGATCCGGTCGATGGTCTGAGCGGCGCTGGAGGTGTGTAGGGTCGCCAGCACGAGATGGCCGGTCTCCGCCGCGGTGATGGCCGTTGAGATCGTCTCAAGATCACGCATCTCGCCGACCAGGATGATGTCCGGGTCCTGCCGGAGCACGTGTTTGAGGGCGGCGGAGAAGGACAGCGTGTCCGTTCCGACCTCCCGCTGGTTGACGAGGCACCGCTGGTGCTCGTGCAGGAACTCGATCGGATCCTCGATCGTGACGATATGCCCAGATCTGGTGCGGTTGGCCAGATCAAGCAGGGCCGCGAGGGTGGTGGTCTTGCCAGACCCGGTGGGACCAGTCACCAGCACCAGGCCCCGCTTGAGTGAAGCGAAATAGCCCACCGAGTCGGGAATATCCAGCTCGTGCAGACTGCGGATGCCATGAGGAATGGCTCGGAAGGCAACGCCGCAGCATGCCCGCTGCTGATAGAGGTTGACCCGGAACCGGGAGAGGCCGGGGAGATCCGCCGCGAAGTCCAGCTCGTGCTCCCGCTCGAACCGATCCCATTGCTCCCCGGCAGCCAGGGACCGGGCGAACGCCTCGGTGTCGTTCGCGGTCAGCCGCTCCGCGTCCCGCAACGGCAGAAGCTCGCCGTTGACCCGCATGGTCGGCGGCGCTCCGACGGTCAGGTGCAGGTCCGAGCCCCCGGCCTCGATGAGCCGCTCCAGCATCGCCGCAAGCGGTGCATCCATGACGGCCCCTCCTCTCCTCCCCCGTGCCCGATCACACCGCCACCCGCAAGACCTCTGGCAGCGAGGTCAGGCCCTCCGCAGCCTTGGCAAGGCCGTCGAGCCGCAGCTCCCGCATACCCTCCCGGATCGCGACCCGCTGGATCTCGTGCGCGGAGGCCCGGTCGACGGCCAGCTTCTCGATCTCCTCCGACACCGGCATGACCTCGTGCAGCGCGATTCGCCCCCGGTAGCCGGTGCCAGAGCAGGACCGGCAGCCGACGGGCTTCCACAGCCTGGAGGGCGGTTCGAGGTCCCCGGTTGGCCATCTGGCCGCGGCGAGTTCTGCCGCTGTCGGCTCGTACTCCTTCCGGCACCAGTCACACAGCCGCCTGGCCAGCCGCTGCGCCAGCACACAGTCCACGCTGGACCCAACCAGGAAGGGCTCGATCCCCATCTCGATCAGGCGGGTAACAGCGCTGGGGGCGTCGTTGGTGTGCAGGGTCGACAGCACGAGGTGTCCCGTCAGGGCGGCCTCGATCGCCAGCTGGGCCGTCACCCGGTCGCGGATCTCGCCGATGAGCACGATGTCCGGGTCGGACCGCAGAATCGCCGGTAGCACCGCAGCGAAGGTCAGCCCAGCTTTGTGATCGACCTGCATCTGATTGACGCCTGGCAGGCGGTACTCGACCGGGTCCTCCACGGTGATGATGTTGATAGTCGGCTCGCTGACCTCGGTAAGGGTCGCGTAGAGGGTCGTGGACTTCCCGGACCCGGTCGGGCCGGTCACCAGCAGCATGCCGTGCGGCTTCCGGAATGAGGCGCTGAAGCGCCGGTAGTTGGCCTCGGTGAACCCCAGCTTCTTGAGGTCGAGGTCGATCCCGCCGGTGTCGAGGACCCGCAGCACCACCTTCTCTCCCCAGACCGTCGGCAGAGTCGCCGACCGCAGGTCCACCGACCGCTGGTTGATGTGGACGGTGATCCGGCCGTTCTGCGGCACCCGGCGCTCGGTGATGTCGATATTCGACATGATCTTCAATCGGGACACCAGCGCCGATTGCACCGCCTTCGGCACACTGTCGAGCTCGTGCAGCACCCCGTCGATGCGGTAGCGCACCCGCATGTCCTGCTCGGTCGGCTCAAGATGCAGGTCGGAGGCGCGGTTCTGGATCGCCTGGGCCAGCAGGGAGTTGACATACCGCACAATCGGCGCGTCGTCCCCTGCGGCGCTCAGGTTCGAGACGGCCGGCGTCTCCTCCGACCGCAGGCTCTCGGCGACCTCGCCGAGACCGTGCTCCTCCCGCTGCATCCGTTCGATGATCTTCCAGAGCTCGCTCCGCGCGACCACGACCGGACGGACGGTCAGGCCCGTCGCTGCCCGGACGTCATCGAGAGCGACGATGTCCCCCGGGTCGGTCAACCCGACCATGATCTCGTCGCCCTCGATGGCGAGTCCGAGGACCCGGTGCCGGAGCACGAGTGACAGCGGGATCTTCGCGACCGCCACCGGGTCGAGCTGGAAGCCCACAAGATCGACGCTGGCGAACCCGTGCGCCTCTGCCGAGGCCGCAGTCAGGTCCGACTCGGTGACGACGTGATCATTGATCAGGATGGCTCGGATCGACTTGCCGGTACGATCGGCCTCCGCCACCGCCTCGTCAACCGCCTGGGCATCAGCGCCCCGGCGCTTGAGCGCGTCGATCAGCGGGCGCATGCTCTGATCCACCATCACCCCCGCGGCGTCCGGTTCACGATCGCCCTGCACGGCGACGTGCTCCCGTGAAGGTCATCGGTCACCGGACGGCCCACCTGAGCGGCTTGACGGCCCGCCCTACAGGTCGGGCCTGCGCGTGCCGATAGGGGATCCAGACCCCGACGGGGGATCCAGACCCCGGCAGGGGATCCAGACCCCCGGTCGCAGGCTCCGGCGATGGGAGATGGGGGGCGACGTGCGATTCGGTTGTCGTCCGGGGCAGTACGCCCGCCGCCGGTCACAGGACGGCGGGGCCGGGCTAGTCGAGATGATCGTTTCGGTTGCGCTCATCGGAACGGTCATGACCGCGCTAGCGATCTTCTTCACCACGACCGTAGCGGTCAGCGGAGACCAGGGCAGCTGGCAGACCGCTGGCCGGCTGGCACAGACCGCCCTGGACCGGGTCAACGCGCTGCGGGGATCTGCCCCAACGACTGGCCGCGACCGGCCGAGCAGCGACACCCAGTGGTCCAGCCCTGTCGTCGGCGCGGCCAGCTGGCTCGCGGACCTGCGCGAGGCGTGGGATCCTGCCGCGACCTTCCCGTCCGGCCAGACCGCGCCGTTGCCGACCACCACCCAGGTCGCCCCGGTCGACGGCGTCTCGTATGGGCAGACCTGGTACGTCGGCCGGTGCTGGCAGCCCGCGGCCGGAGGCGGCTGCGGGCCGATCGAGGTCGCC
>JAFGOK010000544.1 GCA_016926535.1 Micromonosporaceae bacterium
CATCCCCGAACTCCAGCAGCTCGCCGCGACCGTCGGCCTGGCCGGCACCGAAGGCGCCAAGGTCCGCGCCTCCCTGCGCTCCCGCGCCATCGCCCTGCGCGACCGGCAACTGTCCGACGCCGAAGGAACCGCCAACGCCGCCACCGAGCGGATGGCCCTGCCCATCGTCGCCCTCTTCGCCGGGTTCCTCATCTTCTTGGGCTACCCGGCCCTGTCCGCCGTCCTCGGAGGTCTCTGAGAGTCCCTATTGGAGGTACCGTCGTGTCCACGCTCATCTCGTACCTGACCAGCGAACTCCGCTACCGGTGGCGGCTGCTGCGCGAGCGGCCCGACGCCGGCTACAGCACCGAGGCCGTCCTGGTCACCGCCCTGCTGGTCACCCTCGCCCTGCTCGTCACCGGCACGATCGCGGCCAAGGTATCAGGCAAGGCCGACAGCATCGATCTTGGCTAGACCATCATGATCAACATGGGGGTGGGTGGCCTCCGGCACTCGGTTGTAGGGATGCCGGTGAACCTGTCCGATCGACCGGCTGCATGTCATCTTCCTGCCCACGAAACGTTGTCGACATTTCCATTGCCTGGTCAGCGCAGTGCTGTGGACTCGGAAACCGGCAGCCGTTTGAGGGAATGGACAACTACACGGGTCTCCCGACCTTCCGGAAATGTTCGGAGTGGACACATACTGCGGCACGCGAATGGACATCTTCGCGGACTCCCTACAGCGGTGACGCATCGGCGTCAGTCATCGGTGGGCGTCGTTGTCGGCTGGCTGTGTTCCCGTCGCCGGAGCGTGGCTGCCCGACCGGATCGAGGTGCGGCCACTGCCGAGCTGGTCATCGCGATGCCCCTGCTGCTGGGCATTCTGATGTTCATCGTCCAGGCCGGGGTGTACCTGCACGCCATCCACATCGCGCAGGCCGCCGCGACCCGTGCGGCCAGTGTTGCCGCTGCGTACGGCGCCAGCGCCAGCCAGGGCGAGGAAGCCGGTCGCACGACCCTCGACGCGATCGGCCACAGCGTTCTCGTCGATCCGACCGTGGCGGTGACCCGCACCGCCACCGAGGTCCGCGTCGAGGTGGAAGGCACGGCCCAGACCGTGGTCCCAGGTGTCCACTGGCAGGTCAGGGCTGTCGTGGTACGTCCAACTGAGCGGTTTGTTCCGGGTAGTGCCCTGTGAACCGCCCGACTCGCTCACGCCGGCACCACTGGCATCGTCCCGACGCCTGACAGTGCGGCGAAGCGCTGCGGCAGAACCCGCTGAAAGGAGCTGACAATGACCACTGACGACGGCAGATTCGCCGAGCCGCCTGACGCGAACGCCCGGTTCGCCGCATACCTTGCCGACGTCGCCGCCCGCGTGGACGACCCCACGGACGGGGAGGTGTGTCGGATGATCCTCGACGACGACCCGCGAGACCAGCGGGCGCTGTTCGATCTCGTGGAGGAACTGGCCGCCCACCCCATCCCCCCACCCGCGTCGCTGATCGCGATCACCCACGCAGTCATGGGGATCAGCACGTTCGTGTTCCTCGTCCTCAGGTACCTGACATGATGCCGCAACCAGCCACCACGAGCCCTGCGCGCCTCGTCCGGCCCCTCGGCGAGGCGCCCAGGAACCGCGCGGGGCGTTCCAACCGCAGACCCGTGTCAGCGCCGAACCACGGTGGGCACAGCGGCCGTGACGGGCAGGGCCAGCGGCCACCACGGACACCGGGCAGTGCCCTCGGCGGAGACCGTCCCGGCAACCCGAGGCCCACCCTGATCATCAGCCGACGGGCCGACCGGCGCAACCAGCGGGTCCGACGGGCGGCAGCCACCGGCGATGCGGGCTCGGCGACGGTGGAGCTGACGCTGATCACCCCGCTGCTCGTCATGGTCCTGCTGCTGGTGGTCCTCTGCGGGCGCCTCGTGGCCGCCCAGATCGATGTGGACGCCGCCGCCAGCAGCGGCGCCCGATCCGGCTCCATCGCCCGCACCGAGGCAGCCGCCAGAACCAACGCCGAACGCACCGCCCGCGACATCCTGGCCGCCCGGGGCATCGCCTGCCGGGATGCGACCGTGACCGTCGACACCGGCGGGCTGCGGCCGGCGAGCGCGGTCACCGTGACTGTTGCGTGCGTGGTTCCCCTGGCGGACCTGCTCCTCCTCGGTGTCCCTGGCAGCCGAACGGTCTCCGCCACCGCGACCTCGCCCATCGACCAGTGGAGAGGCAAAGCGCTCGGGTTCAGGCAGCACCATCGGCGATCTTCATCATCGTCAATGCGGTGAAGACACTCCCAACGAAATCGGTGGGCGGAATGATGATGTGGATGCCCGGAAGCAGCATCTCGAACAGCATTTCCTTGGCCACCTCCACGAGGATGTCCACGAGCAGGTCATCCAGTGCGTCGAGGAACCGGGCGACGAGGGGATGGTGCTGGTGTAGCTGTTGCCTGTCGCCGATGGTGCCGCGTTCGGGGTCGTTGGTCCACCCGGAGAACGCTTCGCGGTATGCGTCGCGACGACCCTGTGTCTGCAGGACATCATCGAGCATGCTGATGGCGGAGGCCCGAATATCCTGGGCGGCGGTCATCCTCGCCTCGGTGTCGAGTCTGCCGAGACCCCGGATCCGCTGCTTGATGGCGTCCCGTTGTGCGGCGTGCGCTGGTCCCCGAGCGGCTGTGACGAGCTGGTTCACCTCGCGCCGGTGTTCGGCCTTCGCGTCTCTGTCGGCAGCGTCGCCTGCGGGGCGATCGGTCGGTGTCGCACCATGGTCCGGGATGGCTGTGCCCGCCAGGTCCTTGCCTGATGCCGCGACACCGTCCACCAACAAATCACGGACGTCCAGGACCAGATCATCCAGTGCGTCGAGGAACCGGGCGACGAGGGGATGGCGCTGGCGCAGCTGTTGCCTGTCGGTGATGGTGCCGCGTTCGCGGTCGTTGGCCCACTCGGACAACGCTCTGCGGTATGCGTCGTCGCGGGTCAGCCCGATCATACCGGCGAGGATTACGCCAACATGTTCCTGGATGTCCCCAACTGCTGCTTGTTCGGCACGCGCGTCAGCAGCATCGGGACCCTGGGTCTTCTCGGCGGCCTCAGACAGCCCGACGCGCGACGGCCCTTGGATGGCTTTGGCAAAACTCGACGTTTCGGACGCCTGTGGTTTCGGCGGATCGCCCGGATCTTCGACCGGGGAGAGTCCAATCTGCTCCATGTATTGCTGTATGGCACTCCCCACGCCCTGCAGCGCCGCCTCGGCGTCCGCAAATCTGAGGCGCGCATGCTCCAACGCTTCGTTGGCCACTCTGCCGGGCACGTGTTCGTCCAGCAGATCCTTGATGTCGCGAAGGGTCTTCCCGATCTCCTCGATGGAAGCGCAGGGGCCTTCCAGTGCCCCTATCGCAGCCTCGAGAGGGCCACGCAGGTCCGCGAGACTGGCGCCGCGTTCGGTGCCAACGGGGGTCTCCGAGGGAAACGGAACAGGAGCGTCCTTGTCGTCCGGGTGCTGCCTGGGTTCGGCCGGTGCGCCTTCGGAACCATCGCAGGGCTGCGGTGCCAACGGTTCCGGCTCGAATCTCTCGGGGCCAGCGCTGTCGCTATCGTGGTGCGGAGGTTGTGCGGACTCTTCCATTGACTCACCGCCAGCCTGCGGATCATTCGCTGCGGCCACAGGGACCTCCACGGGCGGCTGCGGCACCCCAGGATCGCCAGCGGGTCTGAGCGCGGACTCCTCACGACCCCCGCTGGCATGGTTTTCGACGGGCGGGGAGTCTCCGGCGCACGAGGGCCCTGTCCTCCGGCTGGGGTCGGAGTGGACCGTCAAGCGCTCGGCCTCCATGGGGACGTGTGGGAAGCGGCCTATCGACGGACAGTCTGTCCCCCTGTGTTCCCAAGGTTCGTCCAGTCCGCGTGGTCGATCGGGCCCGTCCACGGCGACCTCCAACCAGTCGGCGTCTTCCGTACCGGTAATGCTTCTGCGCAACGAGTTGTCTGACCACACTGGACCGGGCTGCGGGGTCGAGGCGACCCCAGTGGGCATCCCAAGCGACGTCGGCAGCTCATCGTCCCCCGGATCCCGACGGCCCTCGTCGTCCAGGTCCGGGAAACACTCAGAGGTGAAGACGAATTCAACGTCTTCTATATCGGATTCGGGGTTTTCGGAACCGTATTCCCCGCCGTGTTCGTCGTGGTCGTCACCGCATTCACGCACGGGCACCTCAGCAAGCCGAACGAATGACGTCATCCTATTGTGTCCCACATCAAACTGGAATTGACATATGCGCAACATATATTCACGTTTACGGGTCGGCGACTCCAGCACCGTCATGGACCCCCTGAGGCGACCGAGCACATTCCCCGATGACGCCGGCCAGGTGACGCCCTTCGCCGTCGTCATGGTCACCGCGCTGCTCCTGGTTGCTGGCCTGGTCCTCGACGCCGGGATGGCCCTGTCGACCAAGGTCCAGGCCCTGGACACCGCGCAGGCAGCGGCCCGCGCCGGGGCCCAGCAGCTCAACCTGACCGTCTACCGCACCACCGGCGTCGCCGAGCTGGACCCCACCCGCGCCGAGCAGGCCGCCAGAGCCTGGCTCACCACAGCCGGTGTCGAGGGAACCGCCTCGGCCACCACCACGGTCGTGACCGTCACCGTGCGCCGGGCCAGCCGCACCCAGCTGCTGCAACTGCTCGGTATCCGCGAACTGGGCGTCACCGCCACCGCCTCGGCCCGAGCCATCCAGGGCGTCAGCGGACCCGGCACCTAACCCACCACCCGCTCGCCCAGCCCGAACGCCGCGCCCGAAGGAGGTCAACGACCATGCGCCTGGTCGCCGCAACCGGCCGTGCTCTGCGTGCCCTGCTCGCCCTGGCCGTCCTGGCTGGCTTCACCGCCGGGGTACCGTGGCTGCTCACCACCGTCGGAGGCTGGCCCCTCGGCTGGATCGGCTGGCCGCATCCCGCCGACGTGCCGAGCCTGCCCGACCTCGCCACGGCGATCGGCAACCCCTGGTCCGATCAGCAGATCATGGCCCTGCTGGCGACCCTCGGTTGGCTGTTGTGGGCCCAGTTCTGCCGCGATCTGGTCATCGAGGGCATCTGCGCCTGCCTCGACGCGGGCGCGGCCCCCCGAGGCGCCCGCCGGACTCGAAGCCGCACCCGTGGCCCGATCCGCATGCTGGCCGCGCTCCTCATCGGAGCGATCATCGGTATCACTGCCAGCAACGCCCTCCGAGGCGCCGCCGGTGCGACCGGTTCGGCGGGCCGAGCGGTGACCGCCGCCGACGACGCGGCCCAGACTCCAGCGGTCGCCACCGCCACGGCCCACCCCGGCACCCCGATCCAGCCTGGTGTCGGTGTCACACAGGCAGTCGAGCGTGCGACCCCGGCTGCGCGGAACGTCGCGCTGGCCGTGAGTATCACCCCAACCTCCGCCACGATCACCCGGACCACCGTTGAGGACAGTCTCCCGGAATGGGCGCGGAACGCCCCCGGCGGCGTGTATCGCGTCGTCAAGGGCGACAACCTCTGGGACATCGCCGAGCATCACCTCGGCGATCCACACCGGTGGCGGGAGATCTACCTGCTCAACCGGGGCCACCCCCAACCGAACGGCTCTGCCCTGACCGACCCCGACGAGATCGACATCGGCTGGGTCCTCATGCTCCCAGCCACCGGGCAGGCCCCGGACGCGCCGGGCGACCCCGGGGAGCCGACGCCGGCCCCAGCGAATCCTGGCGGCACCGGGACAGAGCAGCAACCGGCACCGAGTCACCCCGCACCCTCGCCGAGTGCGACGGCACCGGCCAGCCCGCAACCCCCGTCCCCATCCGGCAGTCCCGAGGCGAGCGCACCGGCGACCGCCCCGGCCGAGCAGGCCGGGACCACACCCACCGCTGGGGACAGCGGCGGCGAGCACCGCGACCATGACCAG
>JAFGOK010000088.1 GCA_016926535.1 Micromonosporaceae bacterium
CAAGTGCCCGGCGGGGCTCGGGCTCACCTTCGGCGAGGGCGACGTGGGCGTCGATGATGTGCCGTCGGGTGGCTTCTCGGTAGCAGGGCAGCCATAGCCAGCTGTGCCCGCTGGCGATGGCTCCGGTGTACAGGTCAATGGTCTGTCGGAGGGCAGCGACATGCTGCGCGGGCTCGACCGCAGTGGCGGCTTGGTCGATGGTGGCGTTGAGGGTCCAGAGGTCGACCTCGACGAGACTCGGGTCGAGGTGGTAGCGCTCGTCAGTCCGTGCGATGGGGTCGGAGCCGACGGCTTCGGCCAGCGTGTGGCGCAGTTCGGAGATGGTGGTGTGGAATCGGCCCCGCGAGTGGCGGGGACGGATTTCTGGCCAGAGCAGGGCCATGAGCTCGTCGCTGGTCGCCCCGTCGGGGTTGACGGCGAGGTGGACCAGGATCTGGACGCCGTCGCTTCGTCGGATCCGCAGACCGGTCCGCTGGTCGCCGTCGATGGCCTCGACTGTGGGCTTGCCGAGGACCGTGATGTGTAGCCGGCGCATGGCTGGCGCGGCTGGGGCAGCGGTGGCGGCCGATGAGGGTGCTGGGTCAGGTGTCGGCGGTTGGCGGGCTGCCAGCGGCGTGTTGGCGCGGGTTCCAGGGGTGGACGGCCAGGGCTGGGCGGGCGGAAGGCCGTCGTCGGTGGGATGCGCCTGGTGAACCGTGTCGAGGATGTCCACAGTGGCGATGGGGTCGAGGACGTTGAGCCGGGGCCCGGGGCGCTCGCCTGCCATCGTGCCGCCGTCAGCGTTGACGTGCCAGGTCTGGCCAGCCGGCCATGCACCGAGCACGGTACCGACGAGGGCGAGCCGGGCGCCGACGGTGAGCACTGCGGCCAGGCGGGTTGCCAGCTTCCCGATCGGAGCGGTGGTCAGGAACACAGCTGGCGCTGGTGCCATGTCGTCGTCGGATCCCAGCACCGTGACCAGGTCAGCGGTGTCACTGGCGAGCCTGGCCCGGAGTAGCAGGTGCCGTTCGAACTCGTCCAGGGCGTGCTCGACGCTGTCGGCCACGTGGAGCCGTTCCAGTTCCGGCACGGCATGCTCGGCGGTCGGGAGAAGCCGGCGCAGGTCGTCGGCGGTGGTGATGATCGTGGCCTCCGCGCCGGGGGCCCACGGGCCTCCGGCCGATAGTACGGAGGTGAGCAACCCGCGGGCGGCGCTGGTGGACCCCGGACCGGTGAGTCCGACGCCGAGGGCGGGCAGGTCGGGAAGGCCCAGGGGCTTGCCCGCGTGGCTGCCGATAGAGGCGGTGGTCACCAGGGCGGCGTCGCGGGTCTGTGGCTCGGATGCGTCCATGTCGTCCTCGGTGGTGGAGGTGCGCCGGGCATGGGACAGCGCGGCGACGGCGCGCGGCAGTGGGGTCAGGTCCGGGTCGTCGCGCTTGGCGGGTCCTGGAGGCCGGGAACGGTAGCGCCGCCGGCGGTGAATCCAGACCAGCGCGGCGGCGGCGGCGACCGCGGCGGCGACCTCGACGGTGACCCAGCCGTGGTCGCCGAGGTCGATTCCGGAGCCGTCCTGGTCATCAGCGGGTGGGGCGCCACCATGGGGTTCGATCGGCGTTCCGACCTGGGTCGAGGCGGCCGGCAGCGGCGCCGTCGAGGTCGTGGCGGCTGGCGAGGGCGCGGATGGGGTGGTGGTGACGGTGGCCGATGGGGAAACGCTGGGCCGCGGTGGGGGAGAGGCGCTGCTGCTGGGACCCGGTTCGTCCTGCGTTGGGCCCGTGCCTCCGGGCGAGTCGCCGGCTGCTGGCGGCGGCGCCAGGTTGCCCACAGCACCAGTGGCATGCTCGCGTGATCCCCGGTCGCGGGCGTCAGCGGGCAGTCGCAGGGTGTCACCCGGTTCGATGTGGTCGGGGAAGGAGGCGCCGTACTTCTTGGCCAGGTGCGGGTTGAGCCTGGCGATGTCGGGGTAGCGCAGCGGGTCGCCGAGGAATCGTTCGGCCACGTACCAGACCCAGTCGCCGCGCCGGGTCTCATACACCATGGTTCCGGCTTGCGCGCTGGTGGCCGCTGGCGTGGCTGTGGGACGCACGCCCGTAGCCGGACCGGGGCCAGCCGTGGCGGCGACCGGGATCCGCACTGTCCAGCCGGGGTAGAGGCGGGTCTGGCCAGGGCACAGTTGGCGCCCATCTGGTTGAGCGATGCCAGAGGTGGCTGCGGCGATGGCGTGCCACTGGTACTTGTCGCCGAGGAATCGTTCGGCCAGGGTCGTTAATTGCTCCCCGGGCTGCACGATGTGTTCGATGTAGCCGGTGGGGGCGGCGCGAGGCATCGCGCCGCCCGGGGTGTCCGCGAGTTCGGCAGCCGGGGCGGAAGCAGGACCAAGGGGTGCGACGGCGGCGGGGGCGGCACGTGCCGGTGCGGCACGTACCGGGCTGGCGGTCGCGCTGACGACAGCGGGGGAGGCCAGCATTATGGCGATCGCACTGATCATGGCTGCGACGAGTCGTTGCTGCCAGGTCCAGGCCGGCAGGTGCCATCCGCGCCACTGAGCCAGGATCTCGGCGAGGATCGCCCAGATGAACGTGATCCAACCCGCCCAGCTGATGAGGCAGAGGACCCGCACGAACAGGGTGCCGTCGTCTGGGCCGGCTACGTCCTGCAGGGAGGGCAGAGGCGGGCCAAGATGGCGCCAGGCGGTCAGCAGGACCAGTGGTACCGCGACGAGGAAGGCGAGCATGCCGATCAGCGCGGCCAGGCCGAGCAGGAACCGTGAGGCCCGGCTGCCGGGCCGGCCTCCGGCGCGCGTGGTGCGAAGCGGCATGGTCGCTCCCTCCTCACCCCGTGGTGGTCTGGTCAGGTCGCCACGACCGCTGCGGTGGCCTGCCGGGTCGCGGTGAGGGTCTCGATGCCGACCAGCCCCAGGAACACGGTCGGGTAGACGATCGTCACGGTGACGATGATGTGCTGCCGGTCCGGCGACACGCTGACAGTCCCGGTCACCCCGGCCGCAGCCAGGTAGTTCTGGGCTGCTGCGACGGCAGCAACCGGATCAACGATCTTGTCTCCGCCCTGAATGGCCTGCGGACCGTCGATGGCCTGCCCCGCGGCGCGGGCGGCCTCACTGGCGAGGTGGTCCGCGCGCTGCAGGGCGCGGATCTTGCCGCCGCCATCCACGGACAGTCCGATCATCGCGAGAACCGCGACAGCCAGGACGATGACCAGCAGCGCGACGCGGCCCTCGTCTCGGGGCGTGCGCCGATGCTGCTGGCTGATCCGTCTCATGACCGGGTCCGAAATGTGTCGAGAGTGGAGACGAAGCTGGCCTGCAGGGTCTTCGATCCGGGTAAACCGTCGGCGACGAGGTCGGAGCAGTCGACGACGCACCTGATGGAGACCCCGACGGTGGCGGGCTGGCCGACCGGGACCGAGAAACCGCTGGTGTCGACCGTGACGGTGAGCGTGGCGCAGTGCAGCCCTCGCTGGCCGAGCGTGGCAGCGGCGGCGGCGTGGGCGTCGGCCTGTGCCTGGCTGGCGGTGCGGGCGATCGAAGCAGCGCGGGAGGCGTCGTGGGCGGCGGCCTCGATGGCGCCGCCAGCGACCTGGATGCGGCCACCGACGATGGCCAGGCCGATGAGCGCCAGCAGGGGCGGGGCGAGGATGGCCGCTTCGATGGCGGCGGATCCACTGTCGCCCCTGATGCGCCAACCCCTGATCATCATGGGCTGGTCACCCGCTCGACGGTGCCGTGCGCGGTCGCCGTGACCTGGACGGCGTTGCAGAAGCCCGGGATGACCGCCAGGCAACGGCCGGTGACGGTGACCTGGACCTGTTGCGTGTCGCTGGTCACAGTGACGGTGGAGTCGTTGAGGCTGTCGCCGGTGGAGGCGATGAACGCGGTGGCTTCGGTGACACCGGCGCCGGGAGCGGCGTTGTAGGCCCGCTGGGCATTGACCCCTTCCTGCGCGGCGGCCAGCGCGATGGACCGGGCCCAGTACCAGGTGGCAGCCTGGATCGCGGTGAACATGAGGGCCATGACGGCCGTGGCGGTGATGGCGAACTCGATCGAAGCCGAGCCCCGGTCACGGCCGGGCAGGCGCGATCGGATGCGACGGAGGCGACAGGGGCGACAGGGCCGACGCGGGCGACGCGGGCGACAGAGGCGACGGGGGCGAATCTGCGGCATGGCTGCGGGGTTCATTGGATGCCGGGCAGGCGGTTGTTGACAGCTGTGGTGATGGCGGCGGCGACCAGTCCGGCCATGGTAAGGGCGAGCAGGGCGAAGATGGCCCACTCGATGGCGGTGGCGCCGGCGTCGTCAGCGCGGGCGGCGCGCCAGCGCTGGCGCAGCAGCCCCGCGACGGATGTGATCAATGCGGTCATGGCGGTTGGGTTCTCCTTTCCGCACGGTCGTGGTCAGGTGGTGACGAGCCGCACCAGGAACGGGTAGGCGGCGATGATGAACAGCACGAACACCATCAGGCTGGTGGGGATGTACAGCACGGTGGTGGCGGTGTTGGCCCGTTCCTCGTCCTGGGCCAGGATTGCCGCGCGCAGGGATTCGGCGCGGCTGCGCAGGGTGTCGTAGACCTGGGCCCCCTCATCCCCGACCAGCGTCATGATGTCGCCGACGTCGCCGAGATCGGGTACACCGATCTCGGCGGCGACCTGTTTGAGGCCGTCCCAGGGCGGTTCCAGCCGCAGCCGGGAGGCGTGCAGGGTTTCGCGGATACGCCGGGAGACCCAGCCGCCCCCGACGGCGGCGGCCCGTTCGAGCGCCTCGGCGGGGCCGCGTGAGGCCGCCAGTTCCAGGGCGATCAGGTCCAGGTATACCGCGACGTGCCGGGAGAACTCCTCGCGGGCCTCCGCGGCCCGTTGCCGGACGGATACGTCGACGAGAACGAAGAACAGCATGGCCAAGCCGACCCCGGCAGCACCGGGGATGATCACGCCCAGATGGATGCCGGACAGGGCCAGGATGAGGGCGAACAGCGGGGGGAAGAGGAGTCCCACCAGGGCGAAGCCGACCTTCTCTGCCACGTACCGCTCACTGCTGTGCCCGATCAGGGCCAGCTCACGCTGCGGGATGCGAAGCCGGCTGCCCAGCATCGTGAGCGGACCAGCCGGCGGTGCGTCCGAAGCGGCCCGCAGTTGGCGTAGCGCCGGGCCAAGGGCGGGAACGCCGGGCGTGGCCTCCCAGACCACGAGCCACACCCCCAGCCCAGCCGCGGCCCCGGCGAGGATGGCGACAATCACGACGGGGCTCATCGTGCCGCCCCCTGCCGCCCGATGCCAGCACCAGCCAGGTGGTCCTGGCCGGCTGCCGGAGCGGCTGGCCTGATGAGGAATCGCCGACGCTGCGGCGGCTGGGTCAGGTGCCTGATCCAGGCCAGCAGACCGACCAGCAGCAGCGTCGCGGCGAACAGCACCAGCTGCCCGACGGCATCCCCGTACGGCGTGGCGTAGGCGCTGTTGGCGAAGACCACGACCAGCACCACGGCGATCAGCACGGTCATGAACCGGGTGACAAACCTGGGCTCGGCGCGCTTGGCGGCCACCCCGCGACGCATCACCACCTCGCTGGCAGCCGACCGCGCGACCGATGTGAGTACATCGGACAGCCGCTGGCCGCGGTCGCTGGCGTGGAGCTTCAACGCGGCGATCACCTCGTCGGCCTCGAAGTCGGCGAGGGAGTCAGCGAAGCGGTCCAGTGCCACCTGCGGGTCCGTGCCGGCTTGCAGGGCCGCGGCCAGCTCGGACACCTCGCAGGCAATCGGGGCTGGCGCGGTGCGGGCGCTGGTGACGATGCCCGAGATCAGCCCGTGCCCGGTACGGACCAGGTCCTTCAGCCGCCGGGTCCAGGCCTCCACCGCTTCCAGGCGTGCGATCATCCGCCGCTCCGCCGCACCGACGGTCAGCAGCCATGGCCCGCCCAGCACGGCCAGCCCGGCGATGAGGCCGCCCACTGGCCAGCCGGTCAGCAACCACACGGCGGCGGTCGCGGCGACCGCGACAGCCAGCAAACCCTGCCTGGCCCGGCGGGCGCGAACCGGCAGTCCGACACCGGCCAGCACGGCCAGCCGGGCGGTGGAGGGTGCTGGCGGTCCGGCTGGTCGCCGCGTGCCGACCAGGCCAGCGATGGCCAGCGTCATCCCTGCGGCCAGGGCGGCAGCGGCCAGGGACGCCAAGGCGGCGGGGCTCATCGCCGACCTCCGACCAGCGTGGGTAGCGGCTGGTCCCACAGGCCGTCGCTGAGGTTGAGCCACTGGAGGTCAAACCCTGCGCGTTGCAGGTCAGCGCAGGTGCGCTGGGGTTGCAGGCGCGGCCGGGCGCGCCCGTCGGGACCGGGACCGAAGATGGTCTGGGTGGCCGGGGTCGCCCCGTCACCCAGACCGTCGATCTCGATGACGTGGGAGACGAACCGATGCCGGCGCCCGCCGATCGCGGTTTCGTTGATCATATCGATGTAGACGATGTAGTCCAGGGCGTTGACAATGGTCAGCCAGGCGCCGGTCAGCGTTCCGGCCGCGCCGTAGCGCATCAGCAACTCGGCCAGCCGCAGCAGCACACCGCCAGCATGGCGGACGTGCACTGTGCACATCGAGCCGCGCATCGTGTTCATCGCATCGAACATCGGCACGATCTCCGCCGAGCGAACCTCACCGACCAGGACCCGGGTCATCGACAGCCGCAGCATGTCCGGGAAGATCCGTTCAAGGCTCACCTCGCCGGCCGGTCGCCCGTCCGGGCCGAGATCGCCGTGGCCTTCCCTGGACTCGACGGCCACGACCCAGTCGAACTCACCGGTCTCGTGCAGACCCAGCTCGTACTCGGTCTCCATCGTGGCAAACCACTCCCCGCGGGGAATCTCAGTGGCCATCGCGCGCATCAGGGTGGTCTTCCCGCTATTCGGCGGTCCGGTGATGATGACGTTGAGGTCGGCGCGGACGAGGGCGGCCAGGAACTGGCGCAGCACCGCGTCGATGGCGCCGAGCGCCACCATGTCGTCGAGGTTGACCTTCCGGGTGCGATGGCGGCGGGTCACCACCACCGGGGCCGGAGTGACGACGTGCATCGCGGCGAGCCGGTTGCCGTTGGGCAGCCGCATGTTCAGCGTCGGCTTGGCGACCGTGAGCGCGCGCTCGTTCTGCAGGCCGGTGGCAGCGATGCGCTGGATCATCTGGAGGAGTTCGTGGTCGCTGCCGGCCGCCATCGGGCCGTGCTCGACGCGACCGTCGGCGTACTCCACCCGGACCCGATCGTGGCGCAGCACCATGACGTTCTCCACGTCCGGATCGTCGGTGATGGCCTGCAACCGGCCCAGGCCGAACAGGTATGCCAGCACCGCGTCGAGCAAGGTCCGCTCCTCGTCGTCGCTGATGCTGTCGCCGGCCACCCGGCGGGTGTCGACGTAGGCGCGCACCACCCGGGCGGCGATGTCCTCCCCGATGGCCTGCCGGTCGGCCGGCGTGGCGTCGGCACTGGTGCGGAACTCGGCGGCCAGCAGCTGCGCTGCCTGCTCGTGCAGCATCCGCACCGCGGCGTCGTCTGGCGGGACCGGTCGCGCCGGCCCCGGCACGGCACTTCGTTCAGGCATGAATCGCCATCCATTGATGGGTGGGTCAGCTGGCATTGCGCACCTCCCTCGCCTCGGCAACCCGGTTGGTCTGCCCGCTGCTGACAGCCTGGCTGGTGGTTCCGTCGCGGGCGGCTCGCCCGGTGGCCACCAGCCGCAGCACCGCCGCCTCGGCATGGGCGGCGGCCCGCAGCAACCGGCCCCGGTAGTGCTCCCCGCCACCGCTGAGCACCGCCGCAGCGCCCGGATCGTTGGGCACTACGGCTATCACCGGGGCGTGCAGCTGCGATGCGCACTCGTTCGGGCCATAGGGGCCAGCTCCCACCAGCATGAGACCGATCGGACCGGTGACGCTCCGGTGCAGCGGCGGCAGGGCGACGGCGCTGGCGCGGATCGAGGGCAGGTCCGGGCGCAGCACCAGCAGCACCACATCCGCTGCGGCCAGCACGGGCATGGGCGGGTATCCGACCGCAAGCCGCCCGCAGTCCGCGATCACGTCGTATCCGGAGTGCCCCGATTCCAGGCTCCGAAACAGCTGGGCCAGCTGCTCCCAACCGGTGGGCTCTCGGAGGTCGTCTCGCTCAGCCCAGGTGCGTGCCTGCGCCGGCTCGGTCAGGCCAGGCAGCACCAGCCGAGTCATCGCGGTGCCCTTGCCGGGGGTGAGGTCGACCAGCTGGTTCCACAGGTCCTCGGCCAGGCGACCTCGCCGCAGCGCGGCTCCGAGGCGGGCCAGCCCCCGGTCGGCGAGGGGGATCTCCCGGAGGAATCCGGCTGCGATGTCCCCACCGGCTGGGTCGCACTCGGCGAGGATGATCCGTCTCCTCCAGGTCAGGGTGAGCGCGAGCGCGGACACGGTGACGCCTGGAGATCTCTTGGCCGAGCACACCACGATGAGCGCCATCCTCACCTCCTGGTGGTCACGACGATGACGACGCGGCCGGCCGCGGCCATCGACGCCACCGTCGGCCCGTCGGACTGGGACACGGCGACGTCGACCCGGACGTTGCCGTTGGTCTGCGGCGGCGCGCTTCCCTCCACCGTTGCGGGGATGGTCGATGGTCTGCTCGTGCCGCTGGGCTGCGAGTCCGGCACGCCGGCCAGGCTGCTGGGCGGCACGATGACCAGGATCACCGCGTCGCCCGGCCGGAGCGTGCGGGCCGGCAGCTGCCCGGGTTTGAGTTCGATGCCCACCAGCTGCTCGCCGGGTGCGGGGATCGTCAGGTCGGTCACCTGCGCGCGGGTCAGGAGCGTTCCCGCGAACAGATCCGCAGCCGCATGCTGGCCGATTACCTGGTCGCGCTCGCTGGCGGGGATGGGCGACAGCCCGGGAGCCGGGTTGACGTTGACCACGGTGAGATCCCCGGCTCCGATGGCCGAGCCGTACGGAACGTCGTGGGCGACCGCGAGGTACGGGCGGGTCACCCCTGCGGTCACCACCAGCAGGTAGGTGACGATTGCGCCCAGTGCCACAAGCACCATTCCCAGGGCGAACAGCCCCCACCGGCGCCGCCGCGGCAGCCGCGCCAGCGGCGCGGTGATCGGCGCCGGCCTCGGCGGTGTCCCCTGGGCGGTCGTCCAGTTCGCGGTCGCGGTCACTGGGACACCACCTGGATCTCGCCGATCTCGACACTGGTCTGTGACTGGCTGGTCGGGGTCAGCACCCCGCTCTGGCCACCGCCTGACCAGGCCACCGTCCAGTGCGTCGTGGCGGTGACGGTGTAGCGACCGTGTGGATGATCTGCCGTGCTGCTCGGCCGGGGGTAGGTGTAGCCGCACGTGGGCGACGATGCGAACCCGAACCTCGCCTCGTACGCGGTTCCTGGGTTGTCACATGTCACCCGCTGGCCGTCGCCCATGTCCCACACGATGCGCGAGGCGTTCGCCTCGATCGTGACCGTGATCCCCCCGCCCGACGCGCTGGCCGCCAGCGGACCCCACGTACCCGGCGTGACGGTCGTCCATAGCCACACTGGCAGGCCGACAGCACCGCTGCCGCCGGGCCGGGGAGCGATCCCGATCCGAGCACCGAGCAATTGGATCGTTGCGAGGGCCTGCTGCGCCAGCTCCTCTGGCGACGGGCGGCTTTGCGAGTCAACCATCCAGTAGTTGATCTGCGTGACCACGCCACTGCCCGGTGAGGTGTAGCAGGACATCGCGCCCCACAAGCCGTTGTCCGGGTCCTGGCCGTCCGGCGGCGGATGTATCGGTTGTGGATCATAGGCTTCCCAGTAGCAGCCCTCGCCGGTGTAATAGCCGAAATCCGGATCGGTGCATGGCACTGTCTGACCCTGCCACGTGCATCCGCTTCCGGCGCCGCTTCCGCCGCTGTCGCCTGAGTCCCCTGGGCCCGACCCGTCGACGCTGCACCATGGATTCGACGCCTGATCGCACTGCCCACCATCGGCTGGAGCGGCCGCCGGGGCGGCGAAGACCATCCCGGTGGCCAGCACGAGGATCGTCTGTACGCGATTGTGGATCAACATGGGTCGTTTCCCTGTTTCGTGTCATTGACCAGCCACTGGCCGGTCTGGTACAGCCACACGGTGGCGATCGCCGAAACCCTTGGGTCCTTGATCTCACTGTTGGGGACCGGCGAGCGGTTTGACGCGTAGACCAGTTTGATCGAGCTGTAGTCCAGGCAGGCATGAACCGTCACAGCCGGTTGGGCGCTGGCGAGGTCAGCCTGGGTGCTCGTCACGGTCGCTGTCTGCGCGCCGATCTGCACTTGGCCGCGGTCCTTCATCGTTCGCAGGTTGTGGCGGGTCAGGCTGAGCAGCGGATCAGCAGCGTAACGCGAAAGATTGGGATCATCCGGGTCGGCTGTCTGCGCGGCTTGCCCGAATGCCTGGATGTAGCCGTTGTACGCCGCGACGGCGGCCTCGGTCGCTGCGGCAACGCTTGAATCGGCCGCCGGGGTTGTCGCCGTCGAACTCGATGCGTTCCTGGACGGCGATCCGGCATCGTGGCCGTCATCTGTGCAGCCGAAAACCTGAGCCAAGAGCAACGCGCCCAGCACGCACATCACCAGAGTCGAGCCGGTTGTCCTCGTTCCCTGTGTCCGCACCCGCCACCTCCGCGAATTGATCGAGGACGATACTTATCCACACCAGCATTTTTCGCGCGGACTCGCGCCGCGTCCACGGTCATCCAAGTCCGTACCGGCAAGTCCGTACCGGCATGTTCGTGCCCTGTGCGTCGAAGCGTTCGCACGATTCTGCGCACATGGATGGAGAGCATTGTGTTGGGCAGCATGCTCATCGACGTGTGAGGTCCGGTCCACAGGGGTCATTCTGTCGCCGTCGGCGCGGTGGACCGCTAGTTGCGGTTCGCATCTTGACACTCCTGCCCACACTCTGTGAAGTGGGCTTACGCAACGTCAGACATCCGGTGGTTCTGGCTGGGTGCCAGACGGGTCGTGGCATTTCTTGGGGGGTGTCTGGGTGGATCAGCGCACCATGCGAGAGATTTTTGAGATCATCAGCCATAAATGGGATCTTGCCATTCTCACCAATCTTCGCGAGCGGCCGTTACGCTATACCGACCTCAGAGATCAGATCGGGAGCGTCAACAGCGACCTTAGCGAGGGTGTCCTCAATAAGAATCTCAAGCGGCTCAAGACCGGCGGATTGGTCTGCCAGAGATCAACAGATGAACATCACCGCGTCTGGGCACTGACCCCGCGTGGCCGCCAGATGATTTCCGGCCTGGTCCAGGCCGCCGAGTTCCAGTCCGCAGACGACAGTCAATGTGGACCACTGGCGGACAGTGATCCGGATCGTACGACCAGGGACGCGGACCCGCCACCAGGGCCACGGCACGACGGCGGGGCCAAGCGCGACGACCGGTCGGGCCCGAGTGACCACGACGCCGATGCGGGCTGACGCACGCCAGCCGAGTGGCACCATGGGCGCCGACGCCGACGCCGACGCCGACGCCGACGCGAAGCGCCACGGCGCGGGCGCCACCTTGGTGCGCGCCATCCTGTGCGGGCTGACGCTCACGCCCCTGCTGCGGTGGGCGGTGGTGCACCACTCTGTTCCGGCGGACCAGGTCTGGCGACGAACCTGTGTCCAGTGCTCCATCCCGCTCGGACCACGGGGTGACCTGCGCGCGCTGTCACCGCTCGCCCGATGCGGCAACTGCCGGAGCCGTCTCGGTCCACCACCGTGGAGCCTGGAGGTCGTCACGGCGATGTCGATCGCGGCACTCGTCTGGTATGGCCCCACCGGACTTCCACTTGCCGGCTACCTGTGGTGGGCAGCTGTCGGGATCGTGCTCGCGTTCGTCGACCTGGCAGTGCGGCGCCTGCCCGCCAGACTCAGCTACGCGGCGGTCGCTGGCCTGCTTTCCGTACTGTGGGCCGATGCCCAGCTGGGCCAGGTATGGCAGCCGTGGACCCGCTCCGTCGCCGGTTCGCTCATCACCGCCGCGGCACTAGCCGCGAGCGCGCTGGTCATGCCCAGAATGGTCCACTGGGGAGACGTCCGCTACGGCCTCGCCGTGGGTGCGGCCGCTGCCTGGTCAGGCTGGCTCACCTTGTATGCAGCGGTGTTCCTGGCGACGCTGGTCGCAGCGCTCGTCGGACTCGGCCTGCTCCTGCTGCGCAGGGCCAGCCTGACCACGTACCTGCCGCAGGGTCCCTTTCTGTACGGGGGAACGCTGCTGGCCGTGCTACTGACCGCCATGGCAGAGCATGGCCCGTGACAGGGCCATGGTCGGGACCTGAGACGGCCGAGAACGACTGGTCTGGCAACTGCACGACGAAGACGCCGCGCCGGATGTCACTGCAACGGGTGAAGACTCCATCAAGGCAGAAAACTAGACTGGTTCATAACTGGCCCAGGCTCGCGACGATTCGTACCCAGAGTGGCGCAGCGGTGTCTTGAACGTGCCCACCTCTTTTCGACGATCTGGTCAACAGCTACGAACGAACCATGCGATAAGAATCCGTTGGGTACTGCGGCGGAGAATATGGCCCAGCATCGCCCAACGAGCCGCAACGCGCTTGGGGGAGTCTCGTGGGCTTGCTGCTACAAGCGACCAATGTGGTCGGTGCCCATCGGTGGCGATGGCTGCTCGTCGACGAGGATACCGGCGCTCCGCTTGCTGACCACGACGTGACGCTCGACCGAGAAAACGAGAGCGTCGAGGCGTTCGAGGATCTGTACCGGTTTGTTCAATCGCGGGCGGACCCGGCTCGACGAGTGGCGAGCGAAACCGAACTGGTCGGTTCTGTTGGCTCATGGATCGGGTCACACGCATTGGGCGAGCAGATCGGCCACGAGATCGTCAACGCTGCTCCGGTAACGGTGCGAATTCAGCTTCCGAAGAAGGCAGAATTCCTCGCGTTCCGACCGTGGGAACTCGCGCACGTGGACGGCCGATCGCTCGCAGCTCGCGGAAATATATCGTTGGTATTTGATTTCAGCAGCGATAGCACACGGGCAAAGGCCCCGATCGACGAGCGACTGCGGATGCTGGCTGTGTTCAGCCTGCCGGCCGGTGTCTCGACCTTGGGCCTGCGACGGGAACGCTACGAGCTGACCCGGCTGGTGCGTCGGACAGCCGCACGCAGCAGGCGGGTTGTCGAGGTGGAGGTCGCGCAGTACGGGGTGACTCGCGACCGGCTCAGGGACCTGGCGGCGTCGGGCAGGGGCTGGGACGTACTCCACCTGTCTGGTCACGGAAGCGCCGGGCAGTTCCTGCTGGAGCGGTCAGACGGGTCGATGGATTCGGTCACAGCAGGCGAACTGGTCGAGTTGCTGGGTCCGCTGCGTCGGCGAGTCAAGCTGGCGGTCATTTCGGCCTGCCAGTCGGCTGCGACCGTCGCGGAGACCCTCCGCTGGCTCGACCTGGGCGAGCTGTCCGCTGAGACGGAGGGGCACGCCGACGCCGAGACACAGCTGTTCAGGGATGGTCGGGGCGCCGCGAACCTGGCCCGCACGGTAATCTCGGAGCTGGGATGCGCCGTGGTCGCCATGCGTTACCCGGTGACCGACGAGTTCGCCATCTCGCTGGCTGACAGGTTGTACGACGGTCTATTCCGGCACGGGCAGTCGCTCGATGCGGCGCTGCCGTCTGCGGTGCGCGGTGCTGCTGGCGCCTGTCCCTCGGCGGGGCGGCCGGCACTGTCGATCGGCACCCCTGCGGTTTTCGGCGGTACGGCGATCGGGCTGTCGCTGACTCCGCCGGCAGGAAAACCGATGCTGGACCCGACCGCGGCGGTGATGACAGGGTTCCCATCCGAACCTGACCTGTTTGTCGGCCGCTCGGCGACTATGGTCGCCGCGAGCCGCGCGCTGGCTGCGGAGTCGGGCCGGACGGCGGTGGTGTTGCATGGGCCGGCTGGCGTCGGCAAGACCACGTGCGTGCTGGAGCTTGCCTACCGTCACGCGCGGACCTTCGAGGCAGCGGTGTTCTGGCGTGCGCCGCAGGATCCCGGCCAGTTCGGCACGGCCCTGGCCAGCCTCAGCGACAGGCTTGAGGCGCCGTGGTCGCGATTCGGGTTTGCCATGGCCAACCAGATCCGGACGAAGCGGGATTTCGACAGATTCCTGCCCCAGCTGACGACACTGCTTCGTGAGACCGGTCTGCTTCTCGTCCTGGACAACCTGGAGTCCTTGCTCACCGCTGATGGGACTTGGCGTGATCCTCGGTGGGCGGCACTGATGCGGGCACTAACCGTTCACGATGGTGAGTCGCGTGTGCTGATCACCAGTCGAGTCCTGCCCGCTGATTGTGACCGCAGGCGGATGACCGCCGTTGCCGTGCCGGCACTCTCGCGCGATGAGTCGCTGCTGCTCGCCAAGGAACTGCCCAACCTGCGGCGGCTGTTGCACGCCGACGCCGACACCCCGTGCGAGCCGGGGGCCATCGCAGAAGATCGGGCCATCGCCCGCCGGGCCCTGCGCTTGGCGCAGGGGTACCCGCAACTGCTCATGCTCGCCAACGGGGCCGCCGGTGATCCAGCTCAACTCGCCGACCGCGTGTCGGCGACCGAGTCTGCTGCCGGCGTCGAAGAACCGAGGCTTGAGGAGTTTCTCAGACTCGGGCGCACCGTCCTTGATGACGAGCAGCTGGTCGAGCTGACGAGCGCGTGGACCCACAGCGCGACCGAGGCATTGGCAAGAGAACCGCGGGTGATGCTTCAGGCCTTCTGCCGCAGGGAGGAAGAAGATCGGGAAGCGGTTATCGCGGAGGACAACTGGGGTCAGCTGTGGCGACGCCTGGGCTATTCCGAAGATCCTCCGGCAGTCGCGGATGCGCTGGCTCCGCTGATCGCTGCTGACCTCGTTCGCGCCGAGCCCGTCAACTCTGTCGATCTCGACGACACCGTGGGTCTCTGCGACCCAGCCGAGTCGCCTGATGCGAACAGAGCGGGAACGACGGTACGGCTCAGCATCAATCCGGGCGTTGCCCAAGCCGTACACGCGGGGACGCCGCCTGAGGTCGCCGCCGTGATGGAGATGCTGGCAGAACAACAGCGCCGGGCTACCGTCCCACCCGGCCAGCGCTGGCGACGACGGGGATTCATCGTGGTCGCCTTGGGCCTTGCCATCCTGGTCGTCGCGGCGTCGGCGCTCGTGTCACTGTGGATCGTTCGTAGCGGCAACCGTGGCGTATCCAACGTCATCACTGCACCTATTGAGGCCAGTGGATCCGATCCGTTCATGCCACCGGTCGGGACCGACCAACCCGGTGTCCAGCCGCCGACGTCGAGCGGTGGAGTGGTTCCGGGCAGCCGCTCGGGGTTCTTCGGCGGAACCCTTGGCAAGTCGACCTGCGATCCAGATCAGATGGTGGCCGTCCTCAAGACCCGTCCCGCCCTCATGGCGGTCTGGACTGAAATCCTCGGGATCCGCCCGGAGGATCTCGACAGCTACGCCGCGACGCTGACCCCGGCGGTACTGCGGACGGACACCCTGGTGATGAACCACGGGTTCCGTCAGGGACGTGCGACCTCGTTCCGCGCGGTGCTCCAGGCCGGGACAGCGGTGCTCCTTGACCGTTTTGGCTTTCCCGCTGTCAAGTGCTACTGCGGCAATCCCTTGACCAGAGGAGAGCCTGTCGCCGAGGTTCGTTTCCAGGGCCCGGCATGGCCAGGCTTCTCAGCGAGCCGGATCGTCGATATCCAGCCCGTATCATCCCCGCTGACCGTTGTGATCATCATGGATCTGTCAACCGGCCGGCCCTTCCAGCGACCCGTCGGCAGCCGAGGTGACGATGACCGGCCATACCGTGCGGTCGACACTGACTGGCGGAACACTCGCTATTCCACCAATTGCTGGGACCGTTCCGAGCAGGAACGGACTGTCGAGGTCCATGGCGGCCGGTACAGCGCCCGGGTCGGCGACAGCACCTACGACCTGCAGGTCGACCCGGTCGTCGAGGACCTGACCGGCGACGGTGTCCCCGAGGCCAGCGTGCTGCTGACCTGCACGCATCAGCCGTCGAACTACTTCCTGAACGAGATTCAGGTGTTCGGAGACGGACCGCGACGGCTCCAGGTCCTTCCCACGCCGCCCGATCGTCCGGAGCCGCAGTCTCTCGGTCCGTACTTCGAAGACCCCTTTGTGGTGCGGGACGCCCAGCTCATCACCGGCGCCGCCTACTACGTTGACGGCGACACCCACGCCTCCGGGCCCTCCTTGCACGCTGTGGTGTCCTGGCGCTGGAACGGCCACGAGTTCGTGTCGCACATCGACCAGACCACCCGAACCCCGGCAGAGCCCTCCTTGGAGCCTTCCCCCGCCGCCCCGAGCCCGACTCCGCCGCCCGTTTCATCGAGGACAACTACAGTCGTTGTCGACGCCACCGCTCCGTGGGTGGACACCGGCATCGACGTGCAGCGAGGAAACGGGCTGAAGATCACAGCGACCGGTGCGTGGTCAGACGGGACTGGTCCGTGGTCGCCGGATGGTCGACCGGAGCCGTGGGGTGACAGCTTCCTGAACCTGACCGATCTCGGCGTGTGCCCGACCTGCGCCGAGACCAAGGTTGGCCACTACGACGCGCTGGTGGGGTATGTCGGGGCCAAACCGCCGCAGCGAGGCAGCTATACCTCGACCGGCGTCCAATCGGAGGCGCGCAAGGTCTTCGTCGTCGGACAGCACTACTCGACCAGCGCCGCATCCCGGACCGGCAGGCTCTGGCTCATCATGAACTCGGACGCCTACAGCAGCTACACAACGGACAACAGCGGACACGTCACCGCCACCATCACGGCCAGCACAGGGTGATGCCGCACCCGACGAGGCGCTGGTTGAGATACCCTCGTCCTTCTTGAGGGAGGCAGCCAATGCTGTTGGACGGTGATGCTTGGCGTGAGTTCTTCGACGCCTATGAGCGTTCAGCCTTCCGACTGGAGACCCTTCCCGTGTATGCGGTGCGGGAAGAGGAGGACGAATTCCGGCGCTTCCTGGCCGGCGAGAAGCCTCCGAAGGATTCGTACTATCCGTGGCTCGACCGGGTGCGGCGGTTCCGCGCCACGGGCAGGATCATCCAGCGGGTGCATGTCGTCACCAGACCACTGTCGGACTATCTCAGATACGAGTTTGAATGGGCATACGCCTTCAACGTGAAGGCGGGCGAGGACATACGCATCCTCGACCTGACCGATCGACAGAACCCTGGCCTGCCGGATGAAGACTTCTGGATGTTCGACGAGTCCAGCATTGTCCGCATGATGTATCGGCCGGATGGTACGCAGATCGGTAGAGAATTGCTCACTAATCCGGATATCGACCTGTACATTCGGTATCGAGACATTGCTCTCGCTCATGCGGTCAGTTTCGAGGAGTACTGGGCGGGTTGAGTCGGGGCGGCAGGAGCGAGCGGCTCGTGGAGCGGTCCTACATCGGCTTGGACTGGTCGCTCATGTGTGGCTGGCTTTGCCGTTCGCCGCGTGGCGGCTCGACTATCAGGTGCTGACCGGGGCTCCGGAGACGGTGTCGGAAGTCAGCCAGTGTGGGGCGTCGACGTTCGGCAGCGGGAACCGCGGTGATGATGGCGCGTCCCATCTCGTAGAGCAGTTCGTTGTGATACGTGGCGTCGAGGTTGTCCAGGATCTGCGTGCCGTAGGCGAGTCCGTCGTCGAGGTGTCCGTCGATGACCAGGCAGCGTGCTCGGTGTAGTTGCAGCTGGGCTCGTTCTCTGGCCAGCTCCGGTGGGTACAGTGCGAGTGCCCGCTCCTGGGCGGCGTAGGCGGCGGTGGTGTCGCCGAGGTTGGTGTAGACGTAGCTTTCGGTGTAGCGCAGCCGGTACTCCGGCCACCCGAACATGGAGCAGTCGTCGTCAACGACGCTGGAGGGGAGCCGCTCGCAGGCGGTTGCCAGTTGCCGGAGCGTGGCACGAGCGCTGTCTGCGTCACGCAGCGTGGACAGGGCCTGGGCCTTGCCAGCGAGGGTGCCAGTTGTGCCGGAACCCGTCCGGGTACCCGCGATGGCCAGGGATTCGTCGGCCAGGGCGAGGAGCTCACTGATTGGCCTGCGCTCGTAGAGGCCGTTGACGACCTCCCATTTGCGCGTCCAGGCTTGGATCTCGGGGTCGTTGGCCTGGTCGGCGGCACGTCGGGCGGTGCGCCACCAGCGTCGGGCGGTGCGGGTCTGACCGAGGCTGGCGAAGGTCATCGCCATGACGACGCTGAGCTGAGCTGCGGCATGGCGCAAGTCGCGGTGAGCACGCTCGCAGGTCTCGGCTTCGATGGTCTGCTGGAGGACGATCAGGTCTGCGGTCAGTTCGCTGAGTAGGTTGGCGGGGGCTGTGGTGTAGAAGTCGCGGGCGTAGGCTGCCGCGATCGCTTCCCACTCGTCTGCTCCGGGAATATCCCCCAGCGCGGTCGCCATGCCCTGGCGGGCGGCTTCCGCCGATACCAGCGCGGCGCTGGTGGTGGCTCCGGTCGCGAGAGCGGTCAGTGCCGCGAGGATGGTTCGCCGTCGCATGGTGTCCGCATCCCCTTCCCGGTCGCGGGGTGTGGGCTCGAACAACGCCACCAGGGCGCCGTTAGTGCCCAGAACGTCATCGCAGCGTTCGGCCAACGTGGGGGATCCGGGGCGTTGTCCTCGTTCGACCTGCGAGAGGTAGCTGAAGTCGTAGTTGACCTGCCGGGCAAGGTCGCGCAGGGACAGCCCTGCGTGTTGGCGGCGCTGGCGAAGTTCCTTTCCCATTGATGATGCGGTCATGGCCGACCTTTCGGCGAGTCTTGGGGGACGTGGGCTCGGCGTGGGCACACGGCCCACATCTAGCGATAGCCGAGAGTATCAATGAGACTACCCGCATTGGAGCGCATACACCGTCTCGCGAATGGTGGATGCGACATGCAGGTTGACACATCCATACGCCGCTCTGCGGTGCCGCCATCAGTGTTGTCGCTGCGCATAGAGTCGCATACTGTAGGCATAGGTACCAGTGGAGCTTGAGGAGCATCTCCGTGCTACGTCCTCGTGAACGACTCGGCCGGGAGCTTCGCAGCCTGCGCGTTCTGGCCGGGCTGACCGGACCCCAACTGGCCGAGCGCATGGGCGTCAGCCAGTCGCGGGTTTCCCGGACGGAAACGGCGAAGTACCGGATCGACCTTGAGGTGGTTCGCCAGTGGCTGACCGCCACCGGAGCCGACGAACCCACCCGGCAACGCATCCTCAGCCTGGCCGAGCAGGCGGCCACCGAGATCGCCGAGTACCGGTCGATTTTCAGGGGCTCGCTGTTCAACGCCCAGCAAGCTCGGATCCAGGCCGAGGCGGCAGCTACCCGGCTGCGGCACTTCCAGCCGTTCCAGATCCCGGGTCCCTTCCAGACCCCGGCCTACGCTCGGGTGGCGCTGCAAACCGGCCGGGTTCAGGATCTCGCCGGTCTCGACGAGGCGATCGACGCCAGGATGCGTCGCGGCGAGCAGCTGCGCCAGCCCGGAGCCCCGGACTACCACGTCGTCCTGACCGAATTGGCACTGCGCTACCGGCCCGTGGGGATCAGCGACGCCGACCGCGAGCGGGCTTGGCGCAAACTCGTGGACGTCGCGGGCTGGCCGGCTGTCACGGTCCAGATCATCCCCGCCGACGCTCCGATGCGGCAGGCGCCCATGTGCGCGTTCCTGATGACGGAGTTCGCCGATCCCCGCGAGTCGCCCATCGTGCAGGTTGAACTTCCCGCCGTCGAGATGACTTTCAGCGGCGCCGACGACTTGGCTGCGTTCGAGATCGCCTGGCAACGCCTGGTCGATGCCGCCCTTGATCCAAAGGCTTCCCGTCAGCTCATCACTGTCCTGCTCCACCCGGGTTCTTGACTCTCTCCCCAGTCCCAGCAGGAGACACAAAGGAGGAACATCATGGCAAGCAGCAGGCACAACTACCCGCCCCCACCGCCGTTGACCGAGTTCGGCGAGTTCCGGACCCACGACGGGCACATCTGGGACCGCACCGACGCCAACGAAACCATCGACAACAACTGCGTTGCTATCGCCAGGCACCCTGACGGATCGGTCTGCCTGGCCGACACGAAGCAGAACCTCGCCGACCAGCAGCCGCTGTTCTTCACTCCCGTCGAGTGGAGCGCCTTCGAGCACGCCCTTACGGAAGGGCGGATCTGACATGGCCACCGGCTCGCAGTCCACGGCAGTGCCCACGCGCATCGGGCATGGGCTGCGAGCCATCGTGGCCGCAGGTGGAATCTCCGCCATCGGCGATGGAGCGTTCCTGGCGGCAGCTCCGCTGGCGGCAGCAGCGATCACCCGCGACCCAGCCGGTGTTACCGTCGTCTCGGTTGCAGAGTATCTGCCGTGGCTGCTGGTCACGCCCTTCGCAGGGGTGTGGGTGGACCGCTGGCCCAGACGCTCTACGATGATCACCGCTGATCTGCTGCGGGGGATCGCCGTCGCTGCCCTCGCCGTGCTCGTTGGTACCGGGACCGCGACGATCCCCGCGATCGCCCTGTGCGCGGGGGGCATGGTCACCGGGATGGTGTTTCATTCGGCAGCGGCCGAGACGCTCATCGCCGATCTCACCGACCGCTCCGAATCCCAGCTCCCGAAGATCAATGGACGCCTGCAAGCGGCCAGCACGACCGGACGGCAACTGGTCGGGCCTCCGGCGGGATCGTGGTCCTTCGCACTCGCTGGCTGGCTGCCCTTCGCCGCCGATGCACTGTCCTTCTTGGGATCGGCCATGATCCTCATCGCCGTCCCGCCCAGCCGCGCGGCCCGGGCCGCGCGGCAACGCATGTGGCCGGCCCTGCGCGAGGGTATGGCGTACCTGGCGGGGCACCGTGAGTTGCGGACCCTGGCGCTGCTGACCGCAGCGGGCAACATCTCCGTGGCCGCAGGGATGGCCACCCTCGTGCTGTTCGCCACCGACCCGGGCGGCCTCGGTGTCACCACCAGCGCCTACGGGCTCTTGCTCGCGACCATGGCCGCGGGTGGCGTCCTGGGCGGGTTCATCGCAGCCCCGGTCATCCGGCGCTTCGGCGACCGGATGACCGTCCTCGCTGGCCTCAGCACCGAGATCGTCGGATGGCTCCTGCTCTCGGCCACCCACGAGCCGATACTGGCTGGAGCGCTGCTGGCGCTGCTCTGGATCTCCTTCTCAGTGCTGTCTGTCGTAATCATGGGCAGCAGGCAACGCCAGACACCTCCGGACCTGTTGGGCCGAGTCATCTCGGCGTTCCGAATCGTCGGCAACGGCACCTCGCCCCTGGGGGCCCTCGCTGCCGGAATCGCGGCCACCTGGTGGGGTCTGCGCGCCCCGATGCTCGTCGCCGCCGCACTGCTCGCGGTGGCCGTTGTCCTCGCTGTCAGCGGCTTCCGCCGCCGCTGAACTGTCCCAAGGAGGTTGTCGTGAGGTTGGTTGGTCATGCCGTAGTCAGTTTTGTGCACAGCAAACGATCATAAGGTTTCCTCCTCGTCGCAACGTTTCAATGCGGTCTTCCCGCACCGGGGAGCCGAGTTGGAAGCCGCACCTGCCGCTTGGCTCTGCGGCCACGCGCTGGCAGCGCACGCCGTGTTGATGTCTTCAAGGCGGATGTGCGGTCAGGCCCCGCCGGCCCCGGAGCAGTCCGGCTGACGGGACTCGGAGCGGCATGCAGATTTTGGTAGCCCGAGTGGTCGAACCGCATGTTGCTTGACAACTCAATACCGTTTGTAACGAGGCAGCGCGGTTTCGTCGCGCAGGAATCTGTTCAGAGACATGCTGCGGAGCCGGAGGGCTACCGAGCGATGTGGAGCAAGGCGATCAGGGTATCGGCCGGTGTGACACATCGAAAACCAGTATCGTCATCGGACATGTCGGCGGAAGCGTCATTGAACATAGCGGGTGGACACCGCAAGAAGGAACTGGTGAACGCGCTGCCCTTCAACTCGTATCGCCCTGGCTCGCTCTCAGCGGAGCACCATTCCCAGGTGTTGCCGCACAGGTCGTACACGCCGTACGGACTGACTCCACTCGCGTACCGGTCAACGGGTGTGGTGCTGCGGATCTCGTGTTCTCGGCAATTGCACTTCGCTGGCGTTCGCTGGCTGCCCCACGGATAGATCTCCCCGCGTGTCCCGCGGGCGGCTTTCTCCCATTGCCGACTCGTCGGCAACGCCTTTGCAGACCATTGTGCGTAGGCGTTTGCCTCGTACCAGGTCACGAATACGACCGGATGGTTGAGGAGGCCGTCCGGTGGTACTGCGTGATTCCAATGCGGTGGAGGCTTGCCCTGGGTAGCCGTGACGAACCTGTCGTAGTCGGCGTTCGTGATCGGAAAAACATCGATATAGAAGGCGGGAAGATGGATCGGTTCGTCGTCCGGACCGGAAAAGAACATCCCTGCCTCGACCAGTGCCATGAGTTTTCCATCGACAGGATGACGGATCAGGTGTTCGTCACCAGCCAGTATGGGCGGTTCGTCGACTGACCCGGGACGCTCCCGCGATCCGCCAGGATCGTGTGATGCCAGGCCAAGTGCGTGCGCGAAGCGGGTCTGCTCCTCCGGGCTGCACGAGGTCAATGACGTGTCCAGCGCGAGTTGGTTGACTGGCCGTGGGACAACGTTCTCCCCTTCCCATTTGGAGACCATGCGTTCGCTCACACCGAGATGCCCGGCGAACGCATGCAGGGTCATTCGCCGGGCTTCCCGGAGCGCTCGAATCTCCCGGCCTGACCATCGTTGGATCGTCATCGCCATGGTGGTCTCCGCTGTCACAGGATCTCCGCTGGGATCTCTTCGTATTCTTTGCGCAGCACGTGAAAGATCGGATGGTCGTCGGGGAACTCGGCATCGTCGACAGCCGCGATGGGTCGCACCCCCACGGTGGTATTGGTGGCGAACACGGCGCACATCCTGGCAAGGTCGCGCAGATGAACCGGTGCGACAGAGGTCCGATCGTGGACCTGCTGCAGCAACCGCATGGTGATGCCGGGCAGGACTTCGGCGTTTGGCCATATCACCTGCTCGCCATCGAAGAAACCAACATTCCACGTTGGCCCTTCCGCGATATACGAGTCAGCGTCTGAGAAGACGGCGTCGTCGAATCCATTGAGCTGGGCGGTACGCCGATGCCACAGCGGGCCAAACAGGCCAACGTGTTTGACCGCGGCGAAGTCACGAACGTAGGTGAACGACTGCACCCGCAACGGCGGTGGGGTGTTCATCGCCGGTCGGATGGTCACAAGCACCCTGGGATCATCCGCCGCTGCCGGACGTCCTAGATCAACCGCAGGATCAAAGACCGTGACCCGAACGACAAACACACCGCCCCGTTCGCCCAGGGCATGACGGACATGATCGCGCACCCGTTCACGATCGAGTTCCACCCCGAACAGCGTCCGGCAGTCCCGGACCAGACGCTCCAGATGATGCGACAAACCCCTGATCCGCAAGTCTTCGACGCGCATCGAAGTGAAGTGCCCGTAGTTCGTCAGCGCGAGCGCCTGCAACTCGTCGATGTGCACCGGGGCCCCGTCAAGTTCTGCCATGGACACCAGTGTGGCAGTACCCATGCCCTGAAACAGCCCGCGGTTCGGCAAGAGTTCGGTACTGAGACGGTCGCCGGACATGGGGAGAAACGTCGCTCCTTGAAACACTCAATTTGGGTGGCAAGCCATACCCGCCAGGACACCGATCGACTCGACACGGCACTACACGTGTGGCCGGCGACGGACAACAGCTCGAACGGCAAGGCCAAGCACGGAACTGACGTCTCCGGGGCGGGTGTGCGATCAGACCCCGCCCGCCTCGGAGCAATTCCGCTGAATCACCCATACCCGAAGGGAGGTCGTGCGTCCATGGCGCCAATGCTGGCGGACGAGTTCTTTCGCCTTGCTCACCACGACACGACGGGCAGGCCGTTGCTGCATCCGCGCGCCACCGGCCTCGGCTTGGCGGCGGCATTGCTCGGGGAGTTGCTCGCCGAGCGGAAGATCATCATTCAGGACGGGCGGCTGTATCCCTGGCAGCGCACCCCGCCGAGTGACGCGCTCGCCCACACCACCCTCGATCAGGTACTTGCGCAGCCCCAGCACACCGAGGTTCGCGTCTGGCTGGGGTTTCTGAGCGCCAGTGCGTACGGCTCGGTGGCCGATCGGTTGTGGCGGGCAGGCCATGTGCGGCCGGTGACCGGGCGGCGGCTGTTGCGGCGGGACACGGTGACCTACGTGCCGGTGGATCTGCTGACCGCCGCCGGGCCGTGGATCCACCTGACCTCGATCCTGCGCGGGGGTGAGCAGATCGGCTGGCCTGAGGGGTTCCTGCTGTGCCTGGCCGTCGCCACCGGCCTGGATGCCTTTCTGCTGCGCGACCTGCAGCCAGAGGCGGTCGACCACTGCCGGCGGCTGTGCGCGGCAGCTCCCGCCCAGATCGGGGAACTGATGGCGATCACGGCCGCCGCCGTCGGGGAAGCCGTTTTGGCCTACCGGACCTGATCGACCCGCCCGCTTGACCGGAGCCGATGTTCAGTGTCAATTCCTTCCACAAAGGAGATATTCCCGATGCCAGCATCCGCACCAGCACCCCCGGCGTTCAGCCCGGTGGCCGATACTCTGGCAGCCGACCGGCTCGGCGTGCCGCAAGTCGTGTTCTTCGTGATGTCGGCGGCCACGCCGCTGACCGTGGTGGCTGGGGTCGTCACCACGGCGTACGGTGCGACAGGCCTGCTGGGCCTGCCGATCGCCTTCGTCTGCGTGGGGCTTCTCCTCGCCCTATTCAGCGTCGGCTATGTCTCGATGGCACGGAAAGTAGGCAACTGCGGTGCTTTTTATTCATATTTATCGAAAGGTTTGGGACGGCCGGTTGGAGTCGCCGGCGCCTGGGTCGCGCTGCTCGCCTACAATGCCCTCCAAATCGGACTCTATGGGGCGATCGGGGCGGCGGCCTTGCCGCTGCTGGAGCAGTGGTTCGGGCTGGCCCCGCCCTGGTGGGTGATCGCCCTGATCGCGTGGGCGTTGACCGCCATGCTCGGGATGCTGCGAGTGGACGTCAACGGCGCGCTGCTGGCCGTGCTCCTGCTGACCGAGGTCGCCGTGATCGTCGTGTTCAGCGCCGCCGACCTCATCCATCCTGCCGGGGGAAGCATCAGCTTCACCGCCCTGTCGCCGGGCAATCTCTTCGGTCCCGGCGTGGGGGCCCTGCTGGTCCTGGCGGTGCTGGGCTCGGTGGGATTCGAGTCGGCCGTTGTCTTCAGCGAGGAGAGCAAGAACCCGCAAAGGACGGTCCCGGTGGCCACCTACCTGTCAGTCGGAGCCATCGCCGTGCTGTATACCTTCGCCTCCTGGGCGATGACCGTCGCGGTCGGCCCCGATCAGATTGTCGCCGTGGCCGGGGAGCAGGGGACCGAAGTCATCTTCAATCTCGCTGCTGCGCACCTCGGCGCGAGTGCCGCGACGATTGGCCACACCCTCTTCACGACCTCGATCATCGCAGCCATGATCGCCTTTCATAACACGACAAGTCGGTACATGTATGCCTTGGGGAGGGAGGGGGTGCTGCCCCGGCGGTGGGGGCGCACCTCGACGGCGACCGGGTCCCCGCACGTGGCCTCCCTGACCCAGAGCACCCTCGGTCTGGGAGTGATCCTCCTGTATGCCCTGGCCGGCTGGGACCCGTTGGTGACCCTGTTCTATCGCGGGGGCACCAGCGGTGGGCTCGGGGTGCTACTGCTGATCGCCGCGACCTCCGTTGCCGTGGTGGTCCACTTCACCCGCCACCCTGGCGGCGAGTCCCTGTGGCGACGCCGGATCGCCCCCGTTACGGCGATGCTCACCCTCGCCGTGGTCGTCGCCTTGGCCCTGGACAACGTCGATGTGCTGCTCGGGGTACCACCAGATCATGCGCTGGTGTGGGCGGTGCCGGTGGCCTTCGTCGCAGCGGCTGGGCTCGGCGTCGGCTGGGGCCTGACTCTGCGTACCCTCCAGCCGGGGGTGTACGCCCGCATCGGGTTGGGCGCCAAGGCTGCCCTGGCCAAGGCCGTCGACGCGAGGACGCCGAACCCTCGGCACGCTACCACCGACAGCGAGCAAACCGCTCGCAGCGCGCAGACCACCACGCCACCGAAGGAGCTGTGGCGATGACCGGCGCTCTCGGCCCGATCAGGCGGGCCACCCCCGACGACGTTCCAGCCATCGCCGTCGTGGTGGCCGAAGCGTTCCACCCGCTGCGCGCCAGCCAGTGGCTGGTACCCGACCCCGTGATTCGTCGGGTGACCATGGCCGCGCAGTTCGCGATCCTTATCGAACACGCGCTGGCCTTCGGCCACGTGGATCTGCTCGCCGACGGGTCAGCGGCGGCCGTGTGGTTCGACCGCACCAAGCCGATGCCGGCCCCACCCGACTACGACCGGCGCCTGACCGTCGGGTGCGGCGAGCACGCCGCCCAGTTCCGGGTGCTTGACGCCCTTTTCGAGCAGCATCATCCGGCCGACCCGCACCACCACCTGGCCATGCTCGCCGTCGCGGGCGATCGCCAGGGCGGCGGGCGCGGCACCCTCCTGCTGCGCCACCACCACCACCAGGTCCTCGACGACCAGGGCATTCCCGCCTACCTGGAAGCCGCCAGCATCCGCAGCGCCCGGCTGTACTACCGGGAGGGCTATCGGCCCCGTGCTGAACCGTTCGCCCTGCCCAACGAAGCGTTCTTCTATCCCATGTGGCGAACCGCAGGGCAAGGGAGCGCCGAGACCGGCACGGCTTCCCCACCCGGCCATCTGATCACCGCCGCCCGGCTGTCCCCATCGGACTCCGGCGCTGACCTGAACCTAGCTCACCCGACTCACCGCACTGGCAGGCCATCCGTCACCCGGGTGCGTGCCGCGGCCCTGCGACTCCGGTGGCAGCGGCACGCACCCGGTCCCATCCATCCACCTCACCACGTGCGTCTTCAATCCGCAGGAAGGCGGCGATGATGCTCTCCCCAGCATCCGGCCACGACCAGCTTCCACCGATCATCGATCCAGGCCGTTCCAGCCCTGCCCGGGTCGACAACGCGCTGCTGGGCGGTGGCCACAACTTCGCCGCCGACCGCCGGGCGGCCGCACGGTTGCTCGCCGCCGATCCGAGGGCCGCCATCCGGCTGTGGATCCGCCGGCGCCTGCTGCGGCGGGTCACCCGGCTGGCTCTGGACGCGGGGATCAGGCAGGTTGTCCACCTCGGGTGCGGCATCCCGTTCCCCGGCGGCATCCACACCGCCGTATCAGATCCCCGGGCCGTCGACCGGATCGTCTACGTCGACGATGATCCGGTTGTCGTCGAGCTCATCGATCAGGCCACGAATGATTCGATGGTCACAGCGATCGACGGCGACCCAGACAACCTCCCCGAGGTCCTCAACCAGTTGCACGCCCGTCAGGTCATCAGTACCGGCGAGCCCGTCCTGGTCATCCTGGCCTCCCGAACTCCGGCCCGGGCGGCAACCCGATTCCCGCAGGCCGGCTGGTCATCATCGATTACCGAGGATTCTCAAGAACAGCGGTGATTCTCTGGCCGCCGGGCGTGGGAATATTGGGGTTTGGGCACAAAAAAGGACCCGCCGATGCGGGTACGGTGTCCATCGTCCTGCCATGGGGAAATGGTTGTGACTTTCAGTTGTAGTTGGCACTTGTCAGCGGTAGATGGCACCGCACCTGTGGACCGTGATCAGGGGTGTTGCCGGCCAGAGAGATGGCGGCCGTTCGTCGTGGTGAGGTCGATTGCCTCGTCCGACAGTGGTATTCGCCGACTACGGCTGGTGACTGCGGCGAGAGTCCGGGTTGTTGGTCGCGATGCTGCCGCTGCTTCGCGGGTGCGTCGCGGTCCAGGGGCCGGGCGGCGTCGCGCCGGTGGTGTCGATGGCGTGGATGAGCCATTGCGCGTATGCGGTGAGGAGTTGCTGGAGGGCGGTGTCGTCGCGGATGTGGGCGAACGTTTTGTGGGCGCGCTGGCGCCATTGCTCGGCGACGTCGGTGGGTTGCTGGTCGCGGATGGGGTGGGGCGCGTAGGCGCGTTCGGTGCCGGTGACCCGGGACCAGACGATGATCGAGGCGCAGTCCTGCTGGCGATCGCCGAGTTCGGGTTGATGCCCGCGGCCGTTGCCCGGCAGTTGGTCGATGATGGTGGTCCAGCTTGCGGAGTCGATGCACCAGTCGCGGAGCGCGGTGCGGCGGCGATGGTAGTCGATGGGCTGTGGCATGGCCTCGATCTGGTCGGCGATGTCGTGGACCGCGGCTTCGAACTCGTGCGGGTCGCTGCGTCGCCGCGCCCAGGCGTGCACGGCCGAGATGCTGGAGTAGCTGCGGTAGTACGCCGTGCGGGTGTCGGGCAGGCCGAGGCGGCCCGCGGCTTCCCGAACGGAGCCGCCCATGGCGGTCTGGCAGAGGTGCAGTGCGGCGGTTCGTCGTAGCTGTGCGGTGTTGATGCCGTCGAAGTGGGCGAGATACTGCTGGTACCAGTCGTCTTGGAGGAACTGCGGGATGTGTTCGGGTCCGAACGGGACCCGTCTGATCGCGGCGCCCAGGCCCCGGCCCCGGCCAGGCCGGGCGTAGGTCTGCAGGATCGGGGCGAAGGCGTGTCGCAGCCCTTCGGAGCAGTCCGGCCGGACGGTCACGAACTGCCGGGCCCAACTCTGGCGGCCGAGGCGACGTTGATCGTGGCCGAGCAGGTGCCGCAGGTGCGGGGTGAGCGTGCGCGGCGTTTCAAGGGTGAGTAGCCCGTCGGCGGTGGTCAGTAGCGCCGCGCATGCGACCGCGTCCAGAGGCGGTGCGCGGTGTTCGGTGCGGGGATGATGGTCGGAGGCGGTCATGACGCGCCGCCGCCGAGTGGTTTCCTGCGGCTGGGTGAGGTAGGTATCCAGCGCGTCGGCCACTGCGGGGCTCGGTGTCAGGTCCCGGGCCAGCGGCCACGACCGCCGGATGAGGTAGCTGAGCAGGATCAGGTCGGTGAAGTACCGGGCTGGGGTGGTGGACTGGCCGAGGCAGTGGACCTGGTCGGGGCCGGCGGAGTCCAACGCGGCGAGGATGCGCTGCTGGGTGGCCGATACGGTGCTGCATGGTCGTTGCCCCGGGCGGGCGTCGGTGAGCCACGCGCCGCACGCCCCGTGCCGTCCGGCCTCGTCGTTGGTGGACTGTTGGCTGGGGCGGGCCCGGCATTGCGTCGGGTGCAGGCCGCTGTCCCACCAGCGGGGTAGGTGCCCGTGATCACGTTGGTGCACCAGGCTGCCGCAGGTTGGGCATTGGTGCAGTAGGTAGCGCCTGTGGTGGGGACAGGTGAACACGACCGGCAGGCACCAGGTCCGCTGCCATGGGCCGCCGTGGCGGCGCTGGATCGTGGTGCGGTCGCCGATCAGGCATTGCGGACAGTAGCGGGTCGACGTTGTCAGTTGCCACCGTTCGAGGTGGGTCCGGCTGCCGTGACGGCCTGCCGGGTCCGGCCGTGGCGTCGCCGGTGGATACCGGGAGGCGAAGGTGCTGGGGAACAGGTCGGCGACCTCAGCCGGGCTCAAGTGGGTGGCGTGGGCGAAGTTCCGTAGGGCGGCGGGCTCGGGTTGCGTGAGCAGACGGCGGCTGGGGGTTGTTCGCGGCGACTCGTGCAGGCCGGTGACCACGAGCAGCCGGGCGGGCGAGGTGTCCAGTCGGTGAGCCAGGCGCAGCACATATCCGGTGATCGACTCGTCGGGGAGGGGTGCCAGGCTCCGTGGCAGTCCCGGGCCTGGGGTCATGCGGCGTCGTCGGATGCGACGCGGTCGGGGGTGCCGTGATCGTCGAAGACCGTGTTGCGGCCACGCCGTTGCTTCGGGGCGCAACGGGGTTGTGAGGTGGTGGGCACTGCTGGGATCTCGCCGGCTGCGGGGTCGCGGGTGGGGTCGTTGCCGAGGTTGATGGTGATGGTGTCCAACAGGTTCTCGGTCAGCGTCTCGGCCCCGGTGTCGAGAGCCTCGGTGCAGCCGTCCTCCACCAGTCGTTCCAGCAGGCCGACCACACCGGCGGTGCGGCGGAACAGGTACTCCGGCATGGCGCCGTCGGTGAGCGTGCCCGGGGCGGCCTTCAACAGCCGTAGGTGGTGTTCCAGCCCGGCCAGATGCGCGACCCAGGCGGCGATGTTCTGCGGGGTGTCGTAACGGAACGGTTCCAGGCGGATCAGGTCGAAGCGCCGCTCGGTCTGGGTGGACGCCTCATCGCCGGCCGGTGGTGGCAGGACCCACTGGCCGGTGCGGGGGTCGTGTCGGCCTTCGCGTAGCAGCCCGGAGCCGGGGATGTCGACGCCGATGAGGACCAGGGTGGTGTGCATGCTCATGAACGCCCGGAGCAGGTCGAGAGTGTCCTGGTCGTCGGCACGGTGCATCTTCAGGCGGGTGATGTCGTCGAGGAGGAGTGCCCGAACGCCGTGGTCGTGCAGTGAGCTGCGCACCGCCCGGGTCAGTTGGGGCAGGGTCATCTTGTGGTGGTCGGCGCCGAAGAAGTCCAGGATCGCCTCGCAGGTGCTTTTCGGTTTCGCGGTCACCGGGGTTTGCACGTAGGCGACCGGGGCGTGCAGGTCGCGGGTGCCAGGGAGTGCGTTCGGGTTGAGGTGGTGGTGCAGGTCCAGCCAGGCATCCTCGAACGCGGCGGCGATCTCGCATGCGGTCTCGGTCTTGCCCTGGTACCCACCGCCGGTGATCATCAGTCCGGCCCGGGTGGTGGGCTTGTGTTTGAGGGCGTTGGTCTGCAGCCGGGATCGCATGATCCGGGTGACCGCCAGGCTCATCGGCGTGTCCTGCAACGGCAGGTTGGCGTGGGTGGCGGCGCGGTGCAGGTCGTGCAGATGCCGCTTGCGGGGGCTCAGCCTCCGGTAGTCGGCGGTGCTCAGCCGCGGGGCGGGTACGAACGCGTGCCGGGTGCGCCGCCAGCGCTGCCAGCCCTCGACGGTCTCCCGGTCGGTGATCGGCCCGGGCAGGATGAACGACGACGGCGCGTCGTCGCGTGCCGGGTCGATCCTCACGACGCCTCCGGTGGATGCTCGCCGGTCGCCTGGTCGGAATCTGGGCCGGGGCCGGTGTTCTCGTCTGGCGGCAGCAGGAACAGGTTGCGCTGCCGGAACCCGTCTCCCAGCCGGGCCGGTGGGGTGACCGGGTGCCCGGCAAGGGCCTCGCGGCGGCGGTGTGCGCGGTCGCTGTCGACGGTCTGCTGCACCTGCTGGGCACGCTGGCGCCAGCCGGGCTGGCCGACCGTGGCCGCGGGGACCGCGCCCGCACCAGTGCCGCGGCCATTGGATCGGCGTGAACCGGTGGTCCGGGTCGCGTCGCCAGGCGGGCCGCCTGCTGCGTTGCCAGGGCGGTCGGTGGCCGCGGCCCGTGCCTGGGTGGCCTCGCGGGCGTGCGCGATGCGCTCGGTCTTGGCCATCTGGGTGGGCCAGGCATCGACTGGGATGTGCGCTCCGATCAGGTCCAGCAGCAGTGGCAGCAACTCGGCGTCCGAGCGGGGCCGCAGCCCGGCCTGGGCGGCTGCGGCGAGCAGATCACGGACCCTGGCGTCGTTGAACGCGGGTACCTCATCCTCGGGTGGTAGCCCGGCCCATCGCAGGGGATGCCAGTCGTGGGTGTTGGGGTCCTGGAAGAACACGGCGCGGGCATCGCGCGGGTCACGGCGGATCACCCACTGGCGTTGGTGCCGGCCGCCCCGGGCCGACGGTTCGTTGCGGTAGGCGTCCAGCGCTGCCCCGTCGTACCACAGCCCGCGGATCTTCACCCCGCGCTGGCCGTGGATGCGCACGTGGTGCGCGGGCAGCAACTGGTAGTACAACTGTGGGGCGGGGATCTGGATCGCGAAGCCGCCCTGCGCCATCGCCGCGGCGAACAGCGTGTTCGGACTGTGGTCGCCCACCGGGTCCCAGCACGGCGCGTGTTCGCCCAACCGCCGGTTCTGCCAGATCTTGACCGTCCAGGTCGCGATCAGGTGCTCCATCGCGTCGATGGTCAACACCGCGTCGGCCTCCGGATCGACGCCACGGTCGGCCACGTCGACACCGCTGTAGCCGAGCAGGTGCTCGAACAGCAGCGACCGGATGCCGCCAAACGCCCGTTCGATCGCCTGCTTGTCGGTAGGACGCAGGACCCGGCTGGGCAGGATGTTGGCGCCCAGCACCCGCTGCACCTCGACGAGGTGGTGGTTGCGGTAGACGCTGCCGTGATCGGTGGTGATCGTCTCCGGGGCGAAAAACGGCAGGCCGGCCACCTCGTACCCGGCGAACTCGGCCACCATCGCGGTCGGCAGGCCCGGGTAGGGCCAGGCCATGTCCTCGCCCCAGTCGCCGCGCATCGGCAGCGGCATCGTCACGTCCCGCAACAGCATCGCCACGTCCACCGCGCAGTCGGACACCAGCGTGAGTCGGAACGCCACCAGTGAATGCGTGTAGGCGTCCAGCGCCAGCGTCAGGTGCACCGACACCGGCTCACCGAACACCGTCTCGCGGACCTTGACCGGCAAGATCGTGGTGTCCAGGGCAACGACCTGCCCCGGCCGGTGCACCACCACATGCCCAGCGCTGGTCGGCAACTGCGCGGTGCGCGCGTAGCGTTGCCGGGCCCCTCCCGGCCCGAACCACTCCCGCCAGACCAGCCGCAGCGTGCCGTAACTCGGGATCGCCGCCTCGGCCTCGACACCATGGCGTTCCCGCACGTACTGATGCACCAGCCGTTCCCGGGTCCGCATACTCACCCGCGAGCGGTGCAACGTTTCCATGCGCACCGCATGGATCGCTTCGCGGACCTGCTCGCCCACGCTCGGGTGCCCGGCCACGGCCCGTAGCCATCGGTCATCGGCGCAACCAATCGCGCCGAACTGGCGGCGACGAACCTCCCACCGTTGCAGGGTGCGGTAGCTGATGCGCCCCAGCCCCAGCAGGCGGGCCTGGTCAGCGTCCAACGCGGCCAGTTCGGCGGCCTTCGTCCGCCGCCGCTGGGTGCGGGTCGTGGTCGCCGGGTCGTAGCACCCCTGCGGCTCGCCCGGTCCTGGGCGCAGCGGGTCCCCGCTGCGGAAGCCGGTCTCCACCTCCAGCAGGTGCGCCACCCGCAGCGCCACCAACTCCCGCTGCCGCACGCTCAGATCGCCCATGCCCGCTGGCTGGCGTCCCCGATCCGCGGCCGGCACCGGCGTCTGCCGGGTCGACGGCCGGCAGCCGGGATGGTTGATCAGAAACCGGAACGTCGCTGGCATCCGGTCGCCGCCAACAGACACCAGCACCACGCGGCCGCACTGCGGTTCGGCGTGCTCGACGACCCATTCCACACCGTCGAGGATCAACCGGGTCCCGGCAGACAGGTCCAACGCCATAGCACCGGTCCTCACCGCGACTCCTTCCCGGCACAGACCACGCTGGTCTCGCCCAGTGGCGAGCCGAGTTCGACACCCAACCGGCGTCGCCACAGAAGATGCAGCAGCCAGGCCCGCGCCACTGGCGGCGCCACCGTGGTCGCGGCCAACTCGCCGAACGGGCGCGGCCCCGCAGCCACCGCCGTCACCAACGCGTCCGCCATCCCCAGCCGGTCGGTCAACGGGCGCCGTTGTGCCGACAGTGTGTCCAACGTGGTCGTCATGTGCGGTTTCCAACCAGTCACCACGACATAGCGCCAGCCCAACATCAACGCCACCTCGGCTGATGCGGCGAATGCCACCCGGTCCTGCTGGGCAACCCGAGCGGCTGGCCGTACATCGATCAGCCACCGACCGGTCCGGGAGAACGCGAGGTAGTCCGGGATGTGCTCGTGCGGACCGCTGCGGGTCGAGTACCGCAGCCGCAACGGTTGCGCGAGCACATCCACCAGGTCACCGGCGAAGTCCAGCGCGAGCAGCAGCCGGGCTTCCTCCAACGACTCGAACCCGTGGTGGCGGCCGGTGCTCACCAGGAACTGCAGCCCCGACCGGTGCCGCTGGTTACGGCGCCAGGAAAAGTGGCGTACCGGCTCACACCCAGTCGCCGGCATCGACCCCAGGTCCCGTGCCGGGCAGGTGACCTCGTCGCCCGCATACCGCCACGTCGCGGTCCAGCGCCTCGCCCAATCCGGACCGAGTCCCAGCGCGCCGCGTACGTCATCGAACCCACCGCACGAAACGGCCAGGTCATCCCACCCACAGCGGTGCGACCATATCGCCGCCCGGCCAGGAGGCGCCTCTCGGCCATCGGCAGCACCCAACCGGCCCTTGATAGTCGTCACCACACCATCAAAGCCAACAACTGTGGTATCTATTCGGCAACACGCCTAATTAGTGCCAACAACACTGAAAAGTATGATAGATGCCAAGTATGGCAAAAAAGCAGTGCCAACCATCGCTGGCCGAAGCGGTCGAGTTCGCAGCCCACCGTGTCGCGATGATGCCAACTACGGCCGAAAGTCACAATGGTCTCCGATCCACCTGCGCTCGCGTTGGAGCACAGCTGTCTGGCCGCCGTGCGATGCGCGTTTCGCAGCTACACTTCGCAGACACAATCATTTAGTGACAATCCGGCGTATTTTGGCTATACGATTAATCCATTTTGATATATCGCTAATTTTTACAGTATCACCCGTATGGGGTGCTTGTATTAAAAGTCCTTGTCCTATGTAGAGTCCGACGTGTCCTGGGCGGCTCATCGTGCCGTCGCTGCCGGGGATGAAGATGAGGTCTCCGGGGAGGATGCTGTCGAGGCTGGCGACGGCGATACCGGCGTACTGCTGCTCGCGGGTGGTGCGCGGCAGCCGGATCCCGGCGGCCTTGTAGGACTGCTGAATCAGCGACGAGCAGTCGCACTGGTGGGCTGGGTCGCCGGAGCGGGCAGCGGTGCAGTCGCCGCCGTAGGAGTATGGGGTGCCGAGCTGGGCCAGGGCCCAGGCGATGGCGGTGACCACAGCGGGTGGGGTGCTCGCTGGCAGGACGAACCCGGGCGGCAGCGAGAGGGACCCGCCGCCGGATTGCCCGTCGCCGCCGAGCCCGATGCAGACGCTCAGCCACTGGGCGAACTCGGCCGGCAGGATCCCGCTGAGCGTGGGGCCAACATGTGCCACGAGCAGGTACGCATCGTGTTCCCAGGCTGAGTATGCCGTCGGGTAGGCGCTGCGCTGCACGGCCTGTGCTGCCTGGGCCACGGGCAGATCCTGCCAGTGGGGTACCTGCAGGAGGCGCTGGTAGAACCGGGTAGCGGCGTAGACCGGGTTGAGGATCTGGGCGGGGGTTCCCCAGCCTTGACTTGGGCGTTGCTGGAACAGGCCGAGGCTGTCATGGTCGTTGCGCGGCCCGAGGTCTCCGAGGTTGCGGAGGCTGGATTCCTGGATGGCGGTGGCGACGGCGATGACCCAGCCCCGGGGCGGTATCCGCAGCCGCTGGCCGACGGCGACGATGGTGGCCGCGTTGGTGACCTGCTCGCCGCTCCAGTTTTCCACCGCCGGCCAGCCGCCCTCCGGGGCGCTGGAACCGCTGGGTGGGTCCGTGGTCGCGGGCGTCGCGCAGGTGGCCAGGGCGAGGCCGCCGCCCAGGAGGCCGAGTACCGCGACGCCTCCCAGGATGAGTACGGCGATGATGCCGGCCAGGCCGGCGATGATCTTGCCGCTCATGGGCTTCCTCCAGAGTGGTCGGCGCTGTCGGGGCGGGTGCGACCATGCGGGCGCTTCCGTCCCGGCAGCGAGTGATCGGGATAGGTCAGAGGTCAGGTGGTGATGCCGCTCGCAGCGCTTCGGGGACCGGGGCGCGCGGGGCTGGCCGCGGGGGCGATCGGACCGCTGGTGGAGGCCCTGGGGGGCGGACTGGGCGGGTCGAGGTGACCGTCTTCTCCGGCGGCGCGGATGAACTGCAGGGTGCGCAGCGATACGCCGTGCGCTGCTGCGGTTTCGGCGGTGGCGGCGTCGAGGTGCCTGGTGGCGTGCCAGATCTGCCGCCATCGGGCCAGGGCCGCTTCGCCGGTTGGGAGGCGTCGCGGGATGGTGCTGGCGTGGCGGGCTGCCATGCGTGCGGTGGGTACCTCGGCTCGGAAAGCGGCGGTCGCAGGGGAGGGCTGGGCGGGTTCGAAGAGATGGGCGAGCATCTTTGCCGCGGCGAGCAAGGCGATAGCCGACCAGCCGGAGATGGCGCGGGCGACGGCGTTGCCGGGCGCTACGGCGATGTTGGCGACGACGCTGGCCGCCGCGCCGATGCCGAGCACGGTCCAGGGCAGGGCTCCGCTGCGGCGGCCGGTACGGCGGTCGGCCAGCAGGACGAGGACGCCGATGAGGTCGAGGCCGTCAACGGTGAGCGGAAACGCGTGGGCGTCAATGCCCGAGTGGCCCGAGCGGCGGGCGAGCAGGACCATGTGCCGGTAGGAGATCCAGCCGGCGAGCCCGGCCAGGCCGGAGACAGTGAGTACCGCGATGGCGCGGGTGGCCTTGTCGGCGAGGGTGGTACGAGACGTGCGGGGCATGTCGACCTCCGGATGTCAGCCGGCCGGACGCGTCGCGCACCACCTGCTGCCCGCACCCGCGTCCCGCAGGAGCGGAGTCGGCGGGCGCGCAGGGTGGCAGCGCGCGGGACCGGCACTGCGGGCAGGCTGGTGGCGCGGTGGGTGATGGTCAGGTCATGCGCCAGGCTCGGCGGCACAACCGCTGGCCGGTCGGCGCTGGTGATGATCGCGACGGCGGACGCGTGGGCGCCGCGAGTCGTCGTCGACGGTCGGGGCATCCAGCCTGGCGTCGTAGACGGCCACGCCGTCGCCGCTGGCCTTGGCCCGGTACAGTGCCCGGTCGGCGCGGGAGAGCAGGTGCCGCCAGCCCGGGGCACCTCCTGCGGTCGTGGTCACGCCGATACAGGCCCGTGGCCGCAGCGTGGCCGCCCCGATCCGCACGGGGTGAGCCAGCGTGGTCAGCACCGGAGCGGTCACGCTGGCCGGGTCGCCGCCGAGGTCAGGCAGCAGGAGCAGGAATTCGTCTCCGCCCAGCCGGGCGGCGAAGCCCTCTGGCGCGGTTGCGACGCTCAGCCGGGCCGCGACGATGGTGAGCAGGTCATCGCCGGTGGGGTGGCCGTAGATGTCGTTGACGGACTTGAACTGGTCGAGGTCGAGGAGCGCGAGCAGGAACGGGCGGCCACCGTCGAGGCGGCGAGTGACTTCGGCGAGGGCGGCCCGCCGGTTGGGTAGCCCGGTCAGCGGGTCGCGGAAAGCGTCTGAGCGCCAGGCCGCGGCCTCGGCCATGGCACTGGCCAGGTGGCGGCTGTGCCAGCGGCGGGTGACGGCGATCCCGGTGAGGGTGCCGGCAGCGTAGCCGATGACGAGGGCCGCCGGCACGGCTGGAAGCCGCTGGCGGTCGATGGGGTGCGCGTGGTGGAACATTGGGGTACTCCCTGTCTGTGAGGGAGACCGGGGGCCGGCGGGCCGGCCAAGGGCGCCTGCCCCCGGGCATCCGTGGAGATCGGGGTCAGGCGGTGAGGCTTGCCGGGGCAGGGCCCGGCTCGATCGATGCGGGCGGCAGGTTGAGGTCGTGCAGCAGCCTGCGCGCGGTGCGGATGACGGTTTCGGCGGTGTCGCGGATGAGCTGCTGGTCACCGCGCGCCCAGGTGCCGATGTAGTCCAGGGAGGCCGGCGCGGCATCCATGCCGGCGGCGGTGGTGATGATGTATGCCACGGATTCGGCCTGGATTTCCGCGGTACTGCGGCGGGTATGGTCGCTGGTGTCGAGGTGGCCGCAGGCGATGTGCCCGAGTTCGTGGGCCAGGGTGAGCGCGTCCTGGGCTGGTGACTGGCCGGGCAGGATGGTGACGGTGCGGTCGGCGCGAGCGGTGATGCCGAACGCGGGCCGGCAGTCGCCGTAGCGCACCTGGTAGCCCAGCTTGGTGAGTTGTCTGGTCAACGCGTCGCGCAGCCCGTCGGGGACGCATCCGTCGACGGCGGTGCTGGCTGGAATGGGCGGCCCGTCGGTCTGGCTGATGTCGAACACGGCCACCGCCCTGAAACCGACGATCTCGCTGCGGCCGCGGTCGGGCTCACCGAGGCTGGTCGCGTCGCCGGTGGCGGCGGGTCCAGTGGTGTCGTTGCTGCCCCGGCGTACCAGCGGGGCGAGGATGTAGATGCCGTGCTCGCCGCGGCGGACGTGCCGGCCGGCTTTGCGCCATGCCTGGTAGCCGGCCACCACCGTGGCATCCGGGCATTGCTGGCCGATGAGCAGGGTGTTGCCGAGCGAATATCGGCTGCCTGTTCTCGCCGACAGCGCCAGCAGGGCCCGCCACTGGGGGTCTCCGCCCAACGCGGCGATGCCGTCGGCGATCTGCTGGTGCAGGTGTGCTACCTGGTCGGTGCTGGTCATTGGTCCTCCTCGGGACGGACAGGCCCCGGGCCGTGGTCGGCTTGGGAGCTCGGGAGAACCAGCACGCGACGCGGTGTCTCGCCCTCTCGGGGGCGGGACCACGGTCTGGTGTGGTTCCCCCGAGATCGGGGAGAGGTAAGGGAAAGTGGACGGTCGCACCAGTGCCCGGTGCGGGCCCATGGTGCGGACGATGCGGATGATGCGGATGGTGTTGCGATCAGCTGGTGTTGACGTCCGGGACCGGGCCGTCGACCACCGCGGGACTACGAGTGCAGTGACCAGGTGCCGGGGCGTGCTGCCGCCAGCGGGTAGGAGGGGATGTGCTGGTGGTCACCTACTGCCGCACCGGTGTGCGGCGGCCGAGCGGCGCCGTCATCAGCGATGAGAGCGTCACAGCCGTCGATGGTGCAGCGGCGGGTGACCTGGTGGAAGATGAGGCCGCAGGTCAGGCCGCTGCTGGCACGGACGAACAGTGACAGCGGCCCGTCCCCGCTGAGGCGGAGGTCACTGCCGGCGTTGATCGTCAGCAGGACGGTCAGGTTCCGGTGCCAGCTGTGCAGCGCGGTCTGGTAGACCTCGGATATGGGGCCGTAGTAGCGGTGCAGTTGGTCCAGGTGCGCCTCGCAGTTGGTGATCACATCGATCGCGTCGCGGGTGAGCGTGATCCGGAACTCGGCGGGCCGGTAGTCGGGCAGGCGAAGATCCGGTGCCGGCACGCTTGGGTCGTCGTACTGGCCGGGCAGCAGGCCGGTGGCCAGTGCCAGACCGATCTCGGCGGCGGTTCCCCAGGCCTCGGCCCGGCGGGTCATCGCGGTGAGGATTGCCTGCCACTGGCTGGAGGGGAGGGCATACCGGTCGGGGACGATCGGTTGTGCCGTCGGTCCGGAGCCCGGAGTGGCGAGCAGAGCGTCATACAGGACGCCGAGCGCCAGGACGAGCAACTGCCGGGTGTCGGCCGCATCGTGGATCATGGTGTGGATGCGGTGGAGCTCGTCAGGGCGGAGGACCCGGCGTATCGGGGTGGTGGAGTTGGCGAACGTGTCCACGGTGGTCCTTTCCTTGCGCCGTGGGCGCCGGTTGATGGTGAGCGATGTTCCTGGCCTGTCAGCCAGACAGCAGCGCGGTGACGGTGCCCGGGTCGATGCCCGCGGCGATGGCTGTGGCGAGTACGCTCGCCAGCCGGTCGGTGGGGTCGGCTCGCAGCGCCCGCCAGACGGCGCTCGCTGCCAGTGGGCTGTCACCGGCCTGCATCGCTGCGAGGGCGAGCATGACGGCCGGGCCGGCGGTGAAGTCGGGTTCTGCGCGACGGACCAGGTCGATCCACATATCGATCTCCCAAGAGGCCGCCGTGGTGCCCCGGGCGGCGAATTCGCGAACCTGGGACAGCTCCAGAAGGATTGTCACGAGGGCAGCCTCCTCGTCGTTGGCCACGGCGCCAGTGCGGTACCGGTGCCTGACCTGCGTCAGGTAGGTGCGGGCGGCAGCCAGGAGCGCCCGGCCCAGTGGCGTGTCCAGTGACGGCTCCAGCGGCGCGTTCGGGTCAGGGCTGGCATCCTCGGTAGCGATCGTGACCAGTTCCAGGAGGAACTGCGCGGCTGCGGCGGTGGCGTTCACCATCCGGTCACGGGCCGCGCCGGTGACCGGTGCGAGACGGGCAGCGACCGCCCGCCATTCGGGCAGAGGGTGCGTGGCCCGCAGCCCGGCTGGGGAATTCCCTCGCGGGGTGGGGCGGTCGGATGGTGAGGTCATCGTGTCTTCCTTTCTCTGGGATCCCCTGCGGGAACTGGCCATGCCCGCCGCGGGTGACGGCTGCTGAGGCGTTGATCGGGGACGGCGGGGGTGTAGCACTGGCAGTCCTCGGGCATCTGGCCGCAGTCGAGACACCAGCCGCAGTAGGGGCACGCGGTCGCGGCCCAGTCGAGGATGGCGTGGCAGAACGCGCACCGTTCCGCGGCGGGGTTGGCGTCATCCCAGAGCGGCCAGTCCCAGCCGATTTCGGTGGTGGTCTGCCAGCGGGCGGAGGGCTCGGAGAGGTAGCTGTCGTTGGAGTACCAGATGCCGTCGTCCCAGATCCCTGATTGTTCGTTGAGGATGTAGGAACGCTGTTTGAAGCGCCGGTCGACGGTGAGAATGACCATCAGGTTGTGCGGTGTCATCCACCGTTCGAAACGGCGGCGGACGTGCCGCAGGCGCAGCGACCCGAACCGGGGCAGGAAGTCCTCGGCCGTGATGCGGGTGTCCGAGCGGGGGTCTGCTCTACCTGGCCACACGACGGCTGGTAGCGAACCGTTGTGGGCGATCACGGTGCGAGGATCGGCACCGACAGCGAAGGGGTGGCAGTTGTCGACGCTGCGCTCGCCGTGGGTTGCGAAGCGTGAGTGGAACAGCGCCGGACCCTGCGGGTGCTGATGGCGCAGCGCTGCGAACTGCTCGACCATGCATTGCCCGTCGAGCCCTCGCTGCACGATGAGTTGGTCGCCGTCAACGATGGCGAATCCGTGACCGTCGGGGTTGAGCAGAGCGCCAGCATGCAGTGCCGCGGTCTTCGCCGGAATCCCGGCGGGCAGGAACGTTAGCAGACACATGACAGGTCCTTCAGTTGCCGGTGGAGGGGGGCGTAGATGGGTCGTTCGGCAAGCCAGCCGGCGAACGCCGGCCAGTTCCAGGCGCCCTGCCGGGTGACGGCCGGCACAGTGAGCTGGCCGGTGTATTCGATTGAGGCGGAGGCGAACCCCAGCGCGGCCTGGACCTCGACCGGGTCGAGGGAACTGGCGAAGACCCGCAACTCGAAGGTGTCCCGGTTGCCGGTGTTGATCGCCCGGTAACGTTCGCTGCGGGCGCCTTTGGCGTAGTCCTTGACCGCCCGCCGGTCGTCGGCGGTGAACGCAGCCCAGCAGGTGGCCGACCGACGGGCCAGTGTCTCGACCTGCTGCTGGTTGCGGTAGATGAACTTCATCCATCGATAGGTGTGGCAGGGGGAGATGAAGGCGGCCCGGGAGACGTGCACGTGCAGTCCGGTGTTGTCGGTCGCCGAGGCCCCGCAGCTGCTGAGCTCGGTGAGCATCTGCCATGGGAAGTTCGCCATCGCCCAGGTGTAGGACATGGGGTGGGTGACGATTTCGAACCCGTTGAGCAGTGAGGCGTCGGTCTTCAGGTAGCCGAGGTCGCCCAGATGGGCGTGGGCGACCTCGACGCATTCCTCGGTGCGTGCGTAGGGAGTCTCCACCTCGATTTCGGGGCCGAGGAACAGCGGTCCGCTGCCGTGGAAGATCGGGGTCGGCTTGTAGTCATAGTCGTAGACGGGGCCAGACCATCGGTTGTTGCGGCAGTCCTCGCAGTCGCAGTCGTAGTTGTCGGGGTCGTGGCAGTCGTTGCCGCAGCGGTAGCCGTCGCGGTTCCAGCCGTCACAGGCGGGGCATTGCCAGTAGCAGTCGCGCCGGCAGGCGTCGCAGATCGTTGATCCGCGGACCGTTTCGATGGCGTCGGTCTCCGGCACGGTGGCGTCACACCGGTCGCAGGTGACGCAGTCGGGGCAGTTCGAGCCGGCCGGGTGCCACTGGTCGCAGCCGGAGCAGCGGGTGTGGTACCGCGCGGCGCAGTCGTCGCAGATGAAGCTGTCGGCGTTCGTGGTGATGCTCGCTGGCCTGGCCATGCACTGTGCACATCGGATGGTGGCAACGAGATCGGCGGGTACGGACAGTCGTCGGTCGGGGGTAGGCACTGCTGGGGTTCCTCTCAGACGGAAACTCCCGGGCAGGGCCTGATGGCCGTGCCCGGGGTGCGCGGATGCGCGTGGTGGCCGGGCAACGGCCGATCGGTGCGGTGCACCGTGGATGGTGGTTGGCGCCTGGTGGGCACCGGGCGGCTACTGTGAGCCGGTGAGCCGGTGAGCCGGTGGCGTCCTCCGACTGCGCGGATGCGCTGGGCGGTCCCTACGCGAACGGCGCGATGCGTTGGCATGCGTGCCTGACGGCAGATATGCGGGACAACGCGGGTGATGGAGGGTCCGTGCCGGAGTGCGGTGTGCTGGGGTGGTGGCGGGCGCCGGGATTGACTCGGCGCATGTGGCAGGTCCGCTGTGGCGGCAGTCCGGGAAGGACGGTGTCGGGTGGTGCCGTGGTCGACCGGCCGAGATGGCGGGTGGGCCGTGCTTCGGCGCCGACGTGCCCTCCGTGACGTGTCTGGGCGAGCGTGCCGGATTGGCTCAGGAAGATAAGCGGTGTGTGAGCCTCTGACGGTAAGGGCGCCAGCCAGCGCATGCCAGCGCCGCGCGGGCTGCTGTGAGCACATGTGACGGCGTGTGATCCGCGACCGACGGCGCATGGCGCTGTCCTGCGGGAGGGCGGCGGCCTACTGCTGCGAGCCGGACCCAGACTCAAGCTCGTGGTCGAGTGCCGGGTCGTTCAGGTTGGGGGCGAGTTGGAACAGGTCGCCGTGGTCGAAGGGGAGTTCCGCCAGCCTCTGGCGCGGTTCTGGGGCGGCGATGAGTGCCCACACCCGACCGCCGGGCCCGGGGCCGGTGGGATCGCAGACGGCAGTGGCCACTGGTACTGGGCCGGTGGGGCGCCGGCGGGCGAACTCGGCGTGCAAGTTGGCCTCGCGACTGCGGCTGGGCAGCCAGAACAGCACCGGGTAGCAGGCACCTCCCTCGGCGGCGATCTGGTCGTAGGCGGCCAGCTTGCGTACCAGCCGCCACAGGTCTTCGGTGCCCCGGTCGTACTCGACGAAGATCCCGATGACGACGTCGCGGTCGCGCCAGAGCGCGTGCCCGTCGGGGTGGATGCGCCCGTGGTACCGGCGGGCGGTGTCGTGCTCGGACCACCAGCGCACGAGCCGGGTGTCCGGATGGCGGCGGGTGTGGACATGCAGGTCGATGAAGAACTGGTTGGCGCCCAGCCGGTGCGGCAGGGTGGGGCTGTCAGTCAGCTTGTCGTGGCGGGCTCGCAGCACTCTGGGAGTCGGCGGCTTGGTGTCGCGGCCAGCGGCGGCGATACGCGCGCCGAGCGACCCGATGACCCAGTGCCAGGGCCCGAAGCCGCCGGTGGGCGTGGGACGGTGGAACCGGTCGACCACGCCCATGGTGTGCAATGTGGCCAGCCGGTGGCTGGCGGTGATGGGGCTGGTGAAGAACGCGGCGGCCAGCTGTGCGGTGGTCAGTACTCCGTGCTGATCGAGCCATTCGATGATGGTCCGGTCCCGGTTGGTGAGTCGGGACTGAACCGCCAGGATGTCCAGTGACGTTGGCTGCGGGCCGGGGGGATCCCCCAGAGGGGGATGTCGTGGCGGGCGCGGTTGGCGCATCGGGTGCTCCTTGCTGCTGTTCTCCTGCTGCTGGGGCCGGCAGCGGGGTCGGCGGTCGGGGACCGGCCCCGCTGCTGATCCGAGGGCTGTCCCAGCCGCCGGGGCGGTCGCTAGTTCTGCTGGTCGTCGCGGACCGGGCGCAGGTTCGGGCGCTGCCCGTCGCGTTTCCGCCCGCCGGGGCGGCGGCGTTGGCTGCCGTCGGCCGGGAGGCCGGCGCGCTGGGCGTTGGCCGGTTGGGTGGTCGGCAGGGTGGCACGGGTCAGCTGCGCGCAGCGGGCCCGGATCGCGGGGGCCTTGCCCATAGGGTCGCCAGCGGGCTGGGTACGCAGGCTGAACGCCGCGGTTTCCGCCCCGTCGATGACCAGCCGGGTCGCGGCGGTGTAGCGGTCGAGGTGGCTCAGGTCGTGCTCGTCGAGTTCTGGCCAGGTATGGCGGGCCAGGATTCGCGCATCCTCTGGGGAACAGTTGAACACGATCTTGTTGCGGCAGTTGGCGCTGATGGCCGCTGCGGTCTCTCTGGGCAGCTGGGTGAGGTCCTGGTGGGCCAGGATGAGCGAGAGCCGGTAGCCGCGGGCCTCGGCGCAGATCTCGTCGATGGATCGGGGGAGGTTGAGGAAGTTCTGGCACTCGTCGATGACGAGGACCGCGTCCCGGCGGGTGGATTCCGGTTGGCGGCTGCGGGCGGTGGCGGCCTGCCAGACCGAGGCGACCACGAACGAGCCGAGCAGGCGGGCGGTCTCGTCGCCGAGAATGCCCTTGGGGAGCCGGCACAGCAGAATCCCGCCGTCGAGGACCGTCGACATGGTGAACGACGAGGTGGGTTGCCCGACGACCCGTCGGACGAACCTGCGCGTGAGGATTTTGCGGAGCCGTCCGAGGACGGGTCCGCTGGCCTGAGCCCGGACCCCCTCTGGCAGGGAGTCGAACCAGGTCCAGAACCCGCCGAGGCCAGCTGGGTCGTGCAGGTCGGCGGTGACTGCGGCGCGGCCCTGCTTGTCGATGAGCAGCGGCGGGACCATGGTGAGCATCGGGTGGGCGTGCGCCATGAGGGTCAGCAGCGCCGAGCGCAGGATGTCGTCGATGCGTGGCCCCCAGTGCTGGGAGAAGATCTTCCCGAAGATGGACACGATGTTGTCGACGACGAGGTCGTCGTCATCGCCGTCGAGGGGGTTGAACGCTGGTGGGGGGTCCTGCTCGGGGTCCAGCAGCACGAGCCGGTCGGCGGCCTCGAACGGCAGCCGGTCGAGGACGTCGCAGACCAGGTCGCCCTTTGGGTCGATGACGATCACGCCGCGGCCGGCCCGGATGTGCGTCAGGATCAGGTTGAGTAGCAGGGTGGTTTTGCCAGAACCGGTGGAGCCGATGACGTGCAGGTGGTGGCGGGCGTCGGCCACGGGCAGGGCGACGGCGTGCCCGCCGACCTGGGCGCGGCCGAGGGCGAGGGTGCCCCGGCCGCCGGTGGGGACCTGGACCGGGGCGGGGACGGCCTTGGCCCGGGCTCGCGCCAGGCCGGGCACGGCGACGTCGGTGGGCAGTCCGGCCAGGGCGGCCAGTTCCGGGGTAGATACCAGGAACCCCCAGCTGAGCCTGCGGCGGGTCAGGACCTTCACCGGGTGGCGAAGTCCGGTGCTGCGCAGCCGGTTGGGGCCGGTGTAGACGGCGTACGCGCTGCCCAGCCCGCCGTTGACGCCTGCCAGCCGGGCGGCGGTGTCGCGGTGATCTGCGGCGCGGTCGCCGGTGCTGGCGACCGCCGTGCGGATGGAGATCTCCCAGTGCGGGCCAGCCGTGGCCTTGTCGACGCAGGGGCGCAGGTGGCGTTCGCGTACCGGGTCGCTCCTGGTCGGCGGCGAGGCCGCCGGCCGTCCTCGCCGCTGGGATGGGCCTGGGGTGGCCAGGTCGAGCAGGGCCCGCAGCGGCGCTGCCGGATGCAGGGCCCGCCCAAGCCCGGGATCCCGCAGGGCCGCCGGGGTCCGCCTCAGCCGGGTCAGGCGGCCAGTGGCGGCTGGTCGGGTCAGGATCTGCACGCAGGCGTACTCGTGGTGGCGCAGCCCGGCGCCCGCGCCGAGGACCTGCCGCAGCGGATCAGCGTCGTGATCGGTGCGCAGCGGGTACGCCTCGGGCAGCACCGGCCACAGCGCGCCGCCGCAGGCGGCGGCCACCCGAGAGGGGATCGGGTCGGTGGCTTCGGTGATCGTGACGATGGAGGCTGGCCATGCCGCCCGTGCGGCGGCGGCGACCGCCCTGGCCGGCACGGGGCCGGGCACCCACACCACCACCGACAGCGCGCGCCCCGCCCACCGGTACTCATAGGACAGGTGCGGCGTTCCGCGTCGCAGCCGTTGCCAGCGGCGCCGGCGCAGGGCGCCGGAGACGGTGGTCCAGAACTGGGCGGCGCCAGCGGCGTCGACCTGGGGTGGGGCAGTGATGACGATTTCCTGGGCGCCGCGGGCGAGCCGGTGCTGCCGCCACCGGATCACGGCGGCCCGGGCCGCCGCCCAGGCCACCAGCAGCCCGCCGACCACCGCGACCAGCCAGGGCCGCGCGATGATCCACGAGGTGAGATGGTCGAACCACGGCCCGGGACGCGGCGGTGGCAGCCCTGGCTGCGGCAGCGATGAGGGGAGCGGGGACGGTGCTGGCATGGCTGGTGTCATGTGGTCCTCCCAGGGATTTGTCCGGGTTCCTAGAACGCGTCGGGCTCCTCGTCGAGGACGCTGGCGCTGCCGGCGGTGGGTTGATCTCCGGCCGGGTGTGGGTGGGTCGGCGGACCGGCCAGGGCGTGTTCCTCGGCCGAGGCCACCACCTCGAACCGGACCCGGTGGGCGCCTGCGACCAGGAGCGCCTCGCCCCGGCGCGCGGACAGCAGCAGGTGGCGTTCGGCGTCGGTCAGGCCGAAGGCCGCAGCGATCTGGTCAATGGCCTGCGGGGCCTGGCGCAGGAGGATCTGGGTGGCGCTGTTGGCGATGACGGCCTGCCCCAGGTCGGTGGCGAGGACGTCGGCGGCGTCCTGGGTGATGACCGCCAGCCCGGCGTCGCGTTTCCTGGCGGCCTTGGCCATCTTGAACAGCCAGGTCGCCGCGGCTGCGTCGCGCAGCATCATCCACGCCTCGTCGACCACGACGAGGTGGCGGCGCAGGGCGCGGGGTCGGAGGCCGCCGGCTGGTGGTGGGGTGTCGATGGTGCGCCAGATGTGGTCGAGGGCCAGGAGCGTGCCGATGGTCTTGACCTCGTCGGCGAGGTGGCGCAGTGACCAGACGACCAGGTGGCCGTCGGGGCGGTGGGTGGTCGGCCCGTCGAACAGGCCCCGGAACGAGCCGGTGACCCAGGGCGCCAGCCGGGTGGCCAGCCGGACGGCCGCCGGATCGGCGGCGGCCTGCAGGGTGCTGGCGAGGTCGCCCAGCAGCGGGGCCGGGGTGTCCCAGCTGGCCGGGTCGGCGGTGACGCCCGCCTGGTGGTAGGTGTCGATGATGGCCTTGTCCAGGGCCGCGGTCTCCTCCGGTCCGAGGGTGGAGCCCTGGCCGGGACGCTGCCCGGCGGTGCCGGCGAGAACCGCGATGACGGTGTGCAGGAACAGCGCACGTCGCGTCAGGGCGTCAGGGCGTCGGTCGGCAGCGGGCAGGTCGAAGGGATTCAGCCGAACCCCGCAGGCTCCGAGTTGGACGGTTGTCGCGCCGACGTGTTCGGCCAGGCGGGTGTACTCGTCTTCGGGGTCGACGACCGCGACCTGGACCCCGTGGTAGAGGTTGCGGAGGACTTCCAGCTTGACCAGGTACGACTTGCCGGCGCCGGAGCGGGCCAGGACCACGGAGTTGTGGTTGTCCTGGATCCAGCGGTCCCAGATGACCACGCCGGCTCCGGCCAGGTTGACCCCGTAGAGCACTCCGGTCGCCGGTGGTGGGTCGCCGGGCAGGCCGGCGGGGAGGTCCGGGGAGGCCAGGGGGAACGCGGCGGCCAGGGCGTCGGTGTCCAGGGTTCGGCGCATCCGGATGGCGTCGCACCCCAGCGGCAGGGTGGTGGTCCAGCCGTGCAGGTGGCGGTGGGTGACCGGTTGCAGGTCCAGCATGACCGAGGCGGCTGCGGCATGGACCTGCGTGCATGCCTCGGCCAGGGCGTCGATGCTGGCGGCGTGCACGGTGATGTACACCCCGGTGCGAAACAGCCGGGCGGCCCCGCGGGTAAGGCGGTCGGCGAGGTCCGTGGCATCCTCGGCGGCTGCCTCGATGCTGGGGTCAGCGAGTTTGCCCCGGTCGGCGTCGATGCGGCGGCTGGACTCCAGCCTGGCGCGCTGCCGGCGCAGTTGGGCGGCGGCCACCTCGGCCCGGATCGGTTCGATGTGCAGGGCGAGGTCCAGGCGCCCTGGCCAGGCCAGGATCGGCTCCAGCCACGGGGCGGTGACGGTGGCCGGGTAGCCGGTCACGGCGAAGGTCGTCGCGTATCCCAGGCCCAGGCGCAGCCAGCGCGGGGTGATCTCTACGCTGTCGGGTCCGACCGCAGCGGCAACCAGGTGCGCCCCGGGGGTGTCTGTGGGCGGTGACGCCGCGGTGCGGCGGGTACGCCAACCCAGTCGCATCACCGGTCTCCGCCCGTGTCGCTGGTGATCACCGCGTGGGGGATGGTCCGGCCGGTGCCGACGTTGCGCCACGGGTCGCAGGCGCCGACCAGGGCGTCGGTGACTTCGCCGCCGTCAAGGACCCGGGTGCTCGCGCCGAGCCCGGTCAGCGCGCGGGCGGTGTGCTCGGCGGCCCGGCGGGCGGCGCTGGGGTCGGTGGGTGCGCCGACCTGGTGGGCGATGAGGAGATGCCGGTCGAGTGGGTCGCGTTCCACGGCCAGGTCGCGGAGGAACTGGGCGTATCCGGCGGCGGCGTCGGCCAGTGCTGGGTGCGGCAGCTGGTCGAGGCGGTTGTCGATCCGGTCGGCGTGGATGCCCAGGTCGGCTCGGCGGGTGGAGATCACGATCTGCACCGGTTGGGACAGCGAGTTCAGCCACCGGCCCATCGCGTCAACGAGGGCGTGCTGTTCACCGGTTGCGCGCAGGTCGAAGTTGACGGTGGTGGCTGCGGTCAGTGCCACCCGGCCGCCGTCGAGGTCGATGACACCGGTGTCGCCGATGGCGCAGGCGGGCAGCCGTAGCGGCAGCACCGGTACCCCAACGTGGCGTGCGGGTGGCGCCCAGGGAGGGGCGGCTGGGATCTCCTCGGGGGCGGCCACCAGCCGGTGGGGCGAGCGCCAGGCCCGCACCGCGGCGGCGATCCAGCGATCCATGCTGATGCCGTCGCGGCGTCCCAGGGCGATCGCCGTGGCGATCGCGCCCACCGGCAGGGCCGCGACCGCGAATCCGGTCGCCGGCACGGTCGGGGTTACCGCCTGGTAGGCCAGCCACAGCACGGTTCCTGTCGCGGCGAGGAGGGCGACCTGGTGGGCGGTCAGGCCGTAGAGCACCCGGTCGGGGGCGTCGATATCGGCGAGCATTCGTGCCTGGACCGGCTGGCTGTCGAGGCTCATCGCCTACCTCCGCTTGTCTCGTGTGGTCAGTTGGTCGGCGGTGTGGTCAGTTGGTCTGCGGTGTGGTCAGTTGGTCGGCGGTGGGGTCAGCTCGGACCGATCGCGCGTCGGGCCGGTGGCAGTGGTGGGACCGGCCGGCTCTCCAGGGCCAGCGGCGGGCGGCCCGCCGCTGGCCGGCCGGTGGGCTGCCCCACCCAGGAGGGCACCCGCAGTGGCCGCTGCCCACCCGACGATCGACGGCTGCCTGGTTGCGGCTGCCGATCCCGGGGTGGATGGACGTGCAGGTGCTGGTGCACGTGCTGGTGGCCGCCGGTGTGCTGGTGGTCGTGCTGGTGGCGGGCTGGTGGTCGGGGAGCGGCGGTGGTGGGGTGCCGGAGCGGCACGCGGCGCCCGCCGCGAAGACCGAGGGTCCCCAGCAGGCGCTGCACGACCACGACGCGCACGACCGAACCGAGGACGCCCACCCCCCGACCAGGGCTGCCGCCGATGGTGCGGGCGACCCAGGCGGGGATCCGGATGACCAGCCACAGTACGAAGCAGGTGATGAGGATGTTGAGCAGGCCGGTGGGGTCGTGGGGCAGACCGAGGGCGGGCAGGTTGGCGTCGGGCGCGAGCAGGGTCGCCACGGCCAGGTGCAGGGTGAGGGCCTGGAGAACCTGGGTTGCCAGGGCGCCGAGCAGCGACCGCCACCACAGCTGGGTCACCAGCTCGGTCTGCGGCAGGGCGTAGCACAGCAGCGCGACCGGGGCGGTGCCTGCCGTCACCAGCAGTACTGTCAGCCGCCCCAGCCAGGTGACGATCAGCGCGAGGAGCATTGCCAGGGCCAGGGTTCGCAGCACTGCGGCGAGGATGGCCGTGGCCGGGTCGCTGAGGTTGCCGACGATCACCCTCCGGAGCTGGGCGAAGGCGTCGGAGGAGGCGAAGGTGTCCGCGGTCAGGGCGACGGTCAGGGCATTGGCGCTGGTGAGGATGACCCGGACCAGCGGGGTGGCCATGTTCGCGGCGAGGAACGCGGTGAGCATCCGCGGGAGCAGTGCCTTGAGGGAGTACCGCTGCTGGGGGCCGCCGCCGGTCATCGCGAGCATGCCCGCGACCGTGACGATGAGGACCAGGCAGGCGTTGGCCACCAGCTGCGCCCGGGTGGCCACGAAGGACACCTGGGGCAGGGCGGTGACGTCGGGGCTGGAGAACACCGAGGCCGACAGCAGGCCCAGGATCCAGTTCAGCCCCGCCATGGTTGCCGAGGTCAACGCGCCCACGATCGCCTCGAACAGTGAGCCGGTCAGGTCGGTGATCCAGCCGCCCATGTCAGTTCACCCCGAGGATGCCCTTGATGATGGCCACGACGATCGGGGCGAGGGCGGCCAGGGCGTAGCCCATCCCGGCGGACTTGAACGCCCCCTTGGCTTTTTCGATCTCCCCGGAGTCGCCGCCGGCGAGGACATAGCGGACTCCGCCGATGGTCAGCAACAGGGTCGCGACCGCCGCGAGGATGCCCACGAGCCAGGTGGTGGCGTTGCCCAGGATCGTCTTCAGCTGGGCGGTGGGGTCCTCGTCGTCGGCGTAGGCCGGCGAGGCCGCCGCCACGGCGAGGACCACGGCGGTCACCGCCGTGGCGAGTATCCCGATCGCGTGCCGGACTCGGCGGCGCCACCTGGTGGGGTACATCGGAGATCACCTCCATGGTTTTGCGGCGGGGGTGTCCGGCCGCGACGACGGATGGATGGGCGGGGTGCCGGCGCGCGGGGCGGGCGGTGGGGGAGCCGTCCTCCCTTCCCTCGGGGCGGTTGGCTGCATGCGTGACCGCGTCAGCTGGGCCGCCCGCTCCGCGAGCCGGACGAGACCCCGCCGGCGGTCGGATGATCCGGGGGCCGCGCGGGGGATCTCGCACCCTCGAACGGCGCCCGTGTGAGTCGGCGATGACTGGCTGGTCGGCTCACCCCGGATGACTCGGGCGCACATCCCGGCGTGCCCTCCGGAAGGCAGGCTGCTGGGGCCAGGAGCGTGGCGGTGTGCGCGTCCAGATCAGCGCCGCAGGTCACGGTCCCGGCGAGGATCGCCTCGCGCAGGTGCCGCTCGGCGCGGTGGCGGCGAGCCACGACGGTGTTGGTGCGCTCGCCCAGGCCGGCGGCCACCTCGCCGATGCCGACGCCCTCCAGCCGGGTGATCCCGATCAGCCACGCTTCCCGCGGCCTGATGATGCCGGTGCGGACGGCGTCCAGGAGGACGAAATCCGGATGCCCCCATGGGGCCCGGGGGGCGCACGAGGCGAACTGGGACCAGGCCGCCCCCCGGGCCGCTGCGTCCTGGTAGACCTGCCGCACCCCGGCGCGGTGCGCGGCGCGCAGCAGTCGCGCGCACAGGGCCGTGGCACTGGTGTCCACCCGGTTCACCTCGCAGACGAATCCCTCGACGAGTGCGGATTCCAGATCCTCGCGATCGCCGCTACGCTGCGCCGACAGGGTGCGTACCTCGCGGCGCAGCCCCGGCATCGCCATGCCCAGGGCCATCACCAGCCAGGTCGATCGGTCGGCGCGGGCCCGGTCGATCAGCTCCCGCCACACCGCGTCCCGGACGGTCAGGGGGGTCTGGCGGGCCAGGAGCAGATCCCGCAGGGGCCGCAGCAGCATCCGGTCCGCCGGCAGGTACTGGTGGACCTCTGCGGGGAGGTCGTGCCGGTAGAGGACCAGGTTGGTTGGTTCCGCTGTCGCGGCGGTGAACACCCGCTGCGTCACGCGCAGCGCCGAGGTCGACTCATCTGATCCTGATCGTCGTGCCATCACCGGGCTCCTGTCGCCGGTGGCCGTGACCCTCTGGCGGTGCGCGGCCTCTGGGACCATGACCGCACTGGCGCTGTTCCATCCGGCTCACCTGGCCGCCGGGCGCCGCAGGTGGGCCCAGGCCGGGCGGTGGGGACGCCGCTGCTGGTCACTGGCGTCACAGCTGGGGCGGGAGCCGGAGGTGTGATTCGGCGACCGTCTCGGCCGGGTGGGGATCTGACCGCTCACATGGGCTGGTCGGCGGGGCTGTTGGTCGATGCGAGCCGGTGTCGGATGCCGAGGCCACAGCAGGGGCGTCGGGGGTCGGGGCCGGTGTGAGTTCGTGTGAGTTCGTGTGCGTCGGCGGCCTCGGGTGACTGTCACACGCGCGCACCTACGGTGGCCTGGACGGGCCGCAGCCGATCCGTGCCGTGCCGGGCCGTGAGTATCACAAGCCCGCCAGCCGGCATCGCACCCGCCGCCCGTGTCCAGGTGAGCGTGGAACCGGAAGGGGAAGGGGTTGTGATGGTTGGCGGGAAGAGCAGGGCACTGCGGAACCTGTCGGCCGGCATGGTTGCCGCCATCGCAGCGTGGTCGTCGTATTCCCATATGGTGCATGTGGCGTTGGCGTTTGGTGAACGTCCGGAGGTTGCTTACGCCCTGCCGTTCAGCGTCGATGGGATGCTGGTCGTATCCAGCGTCGTGATGGTTGACGACAAGGGCCGCGGCCTGCGGGTGCGGCCGGTGGCCCGGCTCGCGTTCACCGCCGGTGTTCTGGCGTCGGTGGCCGCCAACATCGCCGCCGCCCATCCCAGTGTCGGGGCCCGGGCCGTGGCGGCGTGGCCGGCGATCGCGCTGCTGCTGGTCGTGGAGATGCTGGCCAGACCGCCGGGTCCGGCCACAGCGGTCGCCGAGCCCGTCGCCCGTCGCCCGGCGGTGCGACCGGCGGCAACGCCGCCGGTGCGGCGGGTTCCGGCGGGGTCTGCGTCGCAGGCGGCCACGCGGGTTCCGGTTCCTCCGGTTCCGCTGGCCGCGGTTGCGGGCCAGGGTGCGCCGGAAGTTGTGGCGCCACGCGTTCCGCCGGCGGCTGCGGCGGGAGTTCCGCCTGGAAGTACGCCAGCCGGTCTGGCGGTGGTCGGCGGCGGTGGTCGGGTCGAGGAGGCGGATGCGGTGGTCGCCGCCGGGCGGCGCCGGCCCACCGCCGCCACCCGGCGGTTGGCGTGCCAGATCATCGAGGCGGAACCACAGCTGTCGCGCAGCGAGGTCGCCGCGCGTCTGGGGGTGTCCACCCGGAGGCTGCGCGAGGTCCTTGCCACCCCTGCCTGAGCGCAGCGCCCAGAGCACCGGCCGCCCGGATCGGCGGGGCCAATCGTCACGAAGCGACGACGGCTGGCACACGGGGTCACAGGGCGCCGTCATCCGGTCATCTCAGGGGCCGATCCGGGCCTTTTCCAGGGTGCATGCGTGGCCGGGCGGCGTGGGAGCCGAACCCGCCATGGACCCACAGCACCCTGATCCGATCCGCTTCGCCCAGGCCGAGGCCGGGCTGAGCAAGGACCGCCCGAACCACCCCGCCGCCCCCGAGGGGCAGCGATGCGTCCTGTGGGGTATCCCACCGACCGAGCAGCCCGGTTGCCTGCCGCAGCCGCTGGCCAGGTGGCTGCTGGAGGCCTACACCCAGGACGGCGATGTCATTGTGGACATCGACGACGACATGACCTGCGCGGGGGTCGCCGCAGCGATGGGGCGCCGCCATCACGCGCTGGGGGGCGAGCAGCATCTGGCCGCCATGAGCCACGCCGCTGGTGGTGTCGATCTGGTCCTGCTGCACTGGCCCCGGGCGGCGGTCAACCCGAACTGGTTGCTGCGCGCCTGCCGGTCCCTGCTGGGCGACGGTGGTCGGGTCGTGATCGCGGTCATGGTCGACGCCGATGCGCGGGTGGCGCATCTGAGTGCCCTGACCGGCGCCGCGTCCACCGCCGGGTTGGCCCCTGTCCGGCATGTGGTCGTCGCGAGTCAGCTGGCGGCCACACCCGCGGCGGTCATGGCTTCCCATGCCGACCTGCTGGTGTTCGAGCGGGCGGTGGCCGACGATGGGTGAGCACACCAGCGTCCCGGTTCGCCCGGGTGGCGGCCACACCCCCGCTTCGGTGGCCACACCGTCCCCAGTGGCGGCTGCACTACCCCGGCAGGCGGCCACGCCGTCCGCAGTGGCGGCCACAGCCGGCTGGATTCCTCGGCCGGCGCCATCAGCGGCCGGCAGACCGTCGGGGAGCCGGCCGGGGCTGGAGGAGGTGCTGTGGGCGGCGGTGGTCGCCCCGGCGGAGGGTGTGACCGCAGGGCATCGCGGTCTGCCGCTGCCCGGGGTTCTGTGTCGGGAGCGGCTGGGCGCGATCCACTATGCGGTGACCACAATGGATGCTAGTGGGCGCCTGGCCGACCGGTCGGCCGTCGGGTGTCTGGGCTGGGCCTCGGGGCATCCCGTCGGCGTCAGGGTGGCAGCTGGGCTGATCGCGGTCACCACCACCCGCGAGGGTGGCCGGGTGTTGGGGGTCGGCGGGCGGGTGCGGTTGCCGGCCGCGGTGCGGTGGGCCCTGCGGCTGGAGCCGGGGTGTCGGCTGCTGCTGGCTGCCTGCCCCAGCCGGCGTCTGCTGGTGGCCTATCCCCTTGCGGTCGTGGATGCGATGGTCGCCGGCTATCACGAGAGCGTCCTGGCGGTGGGGTCATGACCATGATGTCCGGGCCGGGGTCGCTGCCCCCAGGGGCCCTGGAGGCGGTTCGGGCGCTGCTGGCCAGCATGGGGCTGCGGCCCGACCAGGTGTGGGGGCCCATGCCACCGGTGCGGGCGATGCCGACGTTCGATGAGTACCTCGATCGGGTCGCCCAGGCGGTGGGGGCGGGCACCCGGAAGGTCTACGACAGCTACTGGCAGCGGGTACGGCGGGTGTGGGGTCAGCGGCGCCTGGATGAGCCGACCCCGTTGGAGATCACCCAGTTGGCCGAGCGGGTCAAGGCCGAGGCGGTGGTCCGGCGCAACAGCCGGGGTGGGCGGACGGCCGCCGAGCACCTGATCGCCGCGCTGCGGTGCGTGTACCGGTTCGCGGTGGCCGACGGGTTGGTGGCCGAGGCCGCCAACCCGGCCGCCCGGGTGGCCAAGCCGCGCAGGCTGGCCTCGGTGCGCCACGCCCTGAGCCCCGCCCAGCTGGCTGAGATCAACCGGGTGGTCGCGGGGACCGGTGGTGATCCGGATCTGGACAGTCTGCTGATCCGGTTGCACACCGAGACCGCCTGCCGGCGGGGTGGTGCCCTGGCCCTGCGTATCGATGATCTGGATGCGCGGCAGTGCCTGATCCGGTTGCGGGAGAAGGGCGACACGATCCGGTGGCAGCCGGTGTCTCCGACGCTGATGCGGCTGCTGCTCGACCACCATGACCGCCGCGGTGGTGGGCTGGGCCCGGGGCTGTTGCGCTACCGTGACGGGCGCCCGATCACCGCCCGCCGCTACGACCACCTGTGGCACCGCGTCGGCCGGCACCTGCCGTGGGTGGCCACCCAGCAGATCAGCACCCACTGGTTGCGGCACACCACGCTGACGTGGGTGGAGCGTGCCTGCGGCTACGCGGTGGCCCGCGCCTACGCCGGGCACCGGGGCAGGGCTGATGCCGGGACGACCGTGACCTACGTGCGGGCCAACCTCACCGAGGTCGCCGATGCGCTGACCGCCCTGACCGGCGAACCGCATCCCCTGGCCACCCACACCGTTGCGGCTGCGGCCACCGTTGGCGAGCCTCCGGAGGCCGCCGGGCGATGACCAGCGGCACCCCCTGGCACGGGGTCACCACAGTGGTGGGTGCGGCCTCCAGACCCCCAGCGGCCGCACCCACCACTGTGGGGGTCGATCAGGCCAGGGGGTGTGGCTCGCCGGTGAGCGTGGCCAGGGCACCGGCGACCTCCGCCAGGCTCGCGCGGACGTAGGTTGTGGTCGCCCCCGCCTCGCGGGCGCCTCCACGGTCGGTGTGCCCGGCGTAGGCGCGGGCCACCGCGTAGCCGAACGTGCGCTCCACCCACGTCAGCGTGGTGTGCCGCAACCAGTGGGTGCTGATCTGCTGGGTGGCCACCCACGGCAGGTACTGGCCCAGGCGGTGCCAAAGGTGGTCGTAGCGGCGGGTGGTCAGCGGCCGGCCGTTGCGGTAGCGCAGCAGCGGCCCCTGGGGTGGGGCGCCGCGCTGGTCGGCATGCCGCAGCAGATGATCCATCAGGGTTGGGGATACCGGCTGCCATCGGGCGGTGCCGCCCTTCTCCCGCAGCAGGATGAGACACTGCTGCCGGTCCAGGTCCACCGGCCGCAGGGCCAGGGCACCACCCCGGCGGCAGGCGGTCTCGGTGTGCAGCCGCAGCAGCAGCGCGTCCAGGGCGGGATCGTTGCCGGTGGCGGACGCCACCTGGGAGATCTCGGCCAGCCGGTCGTCGGGGACCGCCCGGCGGGTCGAGGGCAGGCGCCGGGGTTTGGCCACCCGCACCGCGGGGTTGTCGGCCTGGCGGATGAGCCCGTCGGCCACCGCGTGCCGGTAGACA
>JAFGOK010000545.1 GCA_016926535.1 Micromonosporaceae bacterium
GGCCTGGCCTCGGCTGGCTCCGGCGAGATCCGCTAACCCCGGCGATCAATCGCGACGTACGAGCCCCAGTGCTTCTTCGCCAGCGTCTTCATGTCGGAGGCCACCGAGACGGCCTCCCCGGGATCGGAGAATCGCTGGTTGGTCGAGAGGCTGACCCCGATCGAGAGGGTGACGAGGTTGGCCTGCTGCACCTCGCCGTTGCGCTTGACCAGTTCGATGTAGCCTCGTTGCGAGTCGGCCGGGTCGTAGAGTGCGTCAGCGGCCACCTCGAAATCCACGACGGCCTTGGCCGTCAGGGGACGGACCTGCTCCGGATGGCAGACGACGATGAAGTCGTCGCCTCCGACATGGCCGAGGAACGCCGGGGGCAGCCCGACGTGGACCACGGCCCGGTGCATGGCGTGGGCGAGCGCGGTGATGAACTCGTCGCCCCGCGCAAACCCGTACGCGTCGTTGACACTCTTGAATCGGTCGATGTCAATGTGACAAACGGCATAGTCACTGCCAGCCCGGATCCGCTCCGCGATCTCACGAAGAATCCGGTTGTTGCCCGGCAGCCCGGTCAGTGGGGACACCTCCCGGTACTCCTGGTTGCGGCGCAGGGTCGTCCGGACACGAGCGATGAGCTCCAGGGTGTCGAATGGCTTGACCAGGTAGTCGTCCGCTCCCGCAGCCAGACCCATCACCTTCTCGACGGTCAGCCCGCGGGCGGTCAGCAGGATGACCGGCATGGAGGTGGTCAGCGAGTTGGCCCGAAGCCTCCGGGTCAGTTCCAACCCGTCGAGCTTCGGCATCATCCAGTCGACGATGGCCAGCGCCGGGGTGCGCTCCTCGATCAACTGTAGTGCGGTCTCCCCGTCATGGGCGAGGATGACGTCGTAGCCCTCCAGACTGAGATTGACCTCGACGAACCGGGCGATGTCAACGTCGTCGTCCACGACGATGATCAGATCGCGGGGCGTCAGCGGGTCAGCCATCGAGCATCAGCCAGCCGAGCCACTGGCCAGCTTGCGCAGGTGGCGGGCTGCCGCAGCCGGGTCGTGCGCGCCGTACACCGCCGTGCCCGCGACGAACGCGTCTGCTCCGGCAGCAGCCGCCGCCTCGATGGTGTCGGCGGAGACGCCGCCGTCGACCTCGATCCGCAGCTCAAGGTGGCCCGCCTTGGCGTGCCGCCGAGCGGTGCGCACCTTGTCGAGCATCTCGGGGAGGAAGGCCTGACCGCCGAATCCGGCCTTGATCGTCATGATCAGCAACACGTCGAACTGCGGAAGGAGGTCGAGATAGCGCTCCACCGGCGTATCGCGGTCCAGCGCGAGACCGGCCCTGGACCCGGCCGCCCGCAGATCCTTGGCGATGGTCACCGGATCGTCGGTCGCCTCAGCGTGAAACGAGACGTTGTACGCGCCGACCTCGGCGTACCCCACCGCCCAGCGCTTGGGGTTCTCGATCATCAGATGGCAGTCCAGGGGCAACCTGGCCACGGCCTTCAGGCTGCGCACCACTGGCGGGCCGACCGTGAGGTTCGGCACGAAATGGTTGTCCATGACGTCGACATGCAACCAGTCGGCGCTGTCCGCGACGGCGTCTGCGGCCTCAGCGAGCCGGGAGAAATCGGCCGCGAGCAGGCTTGGGGCAATGATCAAGGGGCTGTTGAGCACCCTTCAAGTCTACGAGGAGACCGTTGATCAACGGATAGGCCTACACGTGGTGAAATTTCCAGAGCGGGTCAGGCCGCTCGTCGCAGGACTGAAAGGTACATCCCGTCGGTCCCGTGCTGATGCGGCCAGAGCTGGACATCCGGGCCGCCACCAAGATCACCAAGACTCTCCGGAAGCAGCTGCCGGGCATCCAGCCGCTCCACGAGCACCGGCATCGGGTCCTTCCCAGCCCTCCGGATGGCGGACTCAACCGAGACCCGGGTCTCGGCCGGATGCGGTGAGCAGGTGACATAGGCGACAACCCCCCCGGGGCGCACCACCCGCAACGCGGAGCACAGCAGCTCCCGCTGGAGCCTGGTCAGCGCCGGCAGGTCTCCCGGCTGGCGGCGCCAGCGGGCCTCCGGACGCCGCCGCAGCGAGCCCAGCCCGGCGCAGGGAGCGTCGACGAGGACCCGGTCGAACCCCTGATCCGGCAAATCCTCGTAGTCACCGATGTCCCGCCCGTCCTCGGCGAACACCTCGACGGGGAGCCCTCGCACCGCGGAGACCACCAGGCTCGCCCGGTGCTCGACCACTTCGGTCGCCGTCACCTGGGCGCCGCGCGCCACCGCCTCGGCGCCCAGCAGGGCGGCCTTGCCCCCCGGGCCGGCACACAGATCGAGCCAGTGCGCGTCCCGCGGGCCGCTGAGCCCCGCAGCGAGCAGGGCTGTAACCATCAACTGGCTGCCCTCGTCCTGGACGTGGGCTCTCCCCGAGGTCAATGAAGCGAGCCGGCCAGGGGCTCCGCCGGGCAGGACCACGGCGTACGGGCTGTGCCGCCCCAGGACACCGCCAGCCTCCTCAGCGAGGGCCTCCGGCCCGATCCGCCCCGGCCTGGCGCACAGCACCACCTGGGCGGGAACGTTGTCCTCGGCGAGTTCCAGCGCCGTCGCTGCCAGCGCATCGGGACGGTCGACCCCTCCGAGCGCATCGGCGAACGCCCGCACGATCCAGGGCGGATGCGCATGCACCAGGGCAAGATGCCCGACCGGATCGTCGACATAGGCCGGGGCCAGCGCCGCGAGCCACTGCTCCCGATCCCGCTCGCCGATCTTCCTGAGCACGGCATTGGCGAAGCCGATGGCACCCGGCCCGACCATACGGACCAGATCGACGGTCGTCGCCGTCGCGGCATGGGGCGGCACCCGGGTGTACAGAAGCTGGTACGCCCCGAGGCGCAGCGCATCCCGGACAGGGGGATCGATCCGCTCGACCTCTCGCCGGGCCGCTGCCTCGATGATCGCGTCGAGGGTCCCTCTCGCCCTCAGGGTGCCGTAGGTCAGCTCCGTCGCCAGCGCGGCGTCCCGCCCGCCGAGCGAGCGTTCACGCAGGATCTGGGCCAGCACAAGGTTGGCGTACGCGTCGTCGCGGTGCACCGCGGCCACCGCCTCGTACGCGGCACCCCGCGCCGGGTCAACGGGCGGCTTGTGCCGAACGGGCGGTCTGCGTGCGGGCCCGGAACGCTGCTGGTCGCTCACCCGAGCCGGTCCGCTTCGGTCAGGCGCACTCCCCTGGCCCAGGCGTCGGCCGCCATGGCCTTCTTGCCGGCGGGCCGCACCTCGCCGAGCGCGACCGGGGTGGTCGCCGTCCCTGCCAGGACCCGACCCCGCTCCTGCCGCAGCGCTCCCGGTTCCAGGGATGGAGCGTCGCTCGCCGGGCTGACCGGGCCGAGCTTCAACCGCTCCCCCCGGAAGACCGTCCAGGCGCCCGGAGCCGGGGTGCAGGCCCGGATCCGCCGGTCCACGGCGAAGGCCGGGTCGCCCCAGCGCACCGCGGCATCCTCGGCGGTCAGCTTCGGCGCGAGGCTGATCCCGTCCGCGGCCTGCGGCACGGTGGCAAGCGTTCCGCTGCCGATGCCGTCCAAGACGTCGACCAGGAGTCTCGACCCGCACTGGGCCAGGCGATCCAGCAGATCCCCTGCGGTGTCCGCCGGCCGGATTGGCTCGGTCAGGGTCCCGTACAGCGGACCGGTGTCCAGCCCTTCCTCAAGCTCGAAAACGCTCGCTCCGGTGATCTCGTCCCCGTTGAGCACTGCATGCTGGACCGGGGCAGCACCCCGCCAGGCCGGCAGCAGCGAGAAGTGCAGGTTGATCCAGCCCTTCGCTGGGATCGCCAGGGCCGCCGGAGGCACCAGCGCCCCGTAGGCGACAACCGGAACGCAGTCCGGGGCAAGCTCGGCCAGCCGGGCGAGAAACTCCGGCTCGCGCGGGCGCAGCGGGGTCAGCACCTCCACGCCATGGTCGTCCGCCCAGGCACCCACCGGCGAGCGCACCAGCCGCCTGCCCCGGCCCGCCGGAGCGTCCGGCCTGGTCACAACAGCAAGCAACTCGTGCCGCGACGCGGCGATCGCCTCAAGCGATGGAACGGCGACAGCCGGCGTTCCGGCGAAGACAAGACGCATGGGTCCTCCGGTCCCGTGGCTCAGGTGAACACGCCACGGATGGCATGCGGGCTGGTCTTGACGACCGGGGGCGCCCCGGGGTTGTACCACTCCGCCGCCCGGATCTCCCGCATCGCCTGCTTGCGGGCGGCCCGGTCAAGCCGGTCGATGAACAGCACCCCGTCGATGTGGTCGCTCTCGTGCTGGACGCATCGCGCCAGCAGACCGGAGCCGACGATCTGGATCGGATCCCCGTGCCGGTTGAACCCGTTGGCGACGACATTCTGCCGGCGCCTGGTGTCCGCGTAGATCCCGGGCACGGAGAGGCAGCCTTCCTGCCCTTCCTGCTCCTCCTCGTCAGGGAAGGTCAGCTGCGGGTTGACCAGATGCCCCACGAGCTCGTCAACGTCGAACGCGAACACGCGCAGCCCCACCCCGAGCTGAGGGGCGGCCAGACCGACGCCGTTCTGCTCGCGCATCGTCGTGGTCAGGTCGTCAACGAGCCGGCGCAACTCCCTGTCGAAATCGACGACGGGGTCAGCCGGCGTGCGTAGAACCGGATCGCCCA
>JAFGOK010000008.1 GCA_016926535.1 Micromonosporaceae bacterium
TCCCCGGTACCGCCCGCCAAGGGCCGGCCTGAGGCAGCCGCACCACGCCGCAGCAGGACCACGAAACGGCCAGACGAGCCACCATCGGCACGGTTCGACGTGCCCTCCCCGTTCGACACGCAGCAGCCGCGGCCAGAGAGCCCACCCAGGTTCGGCACCGCTCCTCCCCCGGCTCCGGCCCCACGGCAGCCATCACAGACCCCTCCACGTCCACCAGTGGACAGCGGCCCGCCGCGGCGCCGCGCGCGTCGCGCGGCGGAGCCCGAGCCTCCGGAACTCCGGCCGATTATCGCCCCACTTCCAGAGTTCCCGCCCCCGGGTACACCGGCGGAGCCCCCGCCGCTCGTACCCATCATGCCGAACCTGGGCAGGGGAGGGCCGATGTCCCGGCGCAGGGCGACTCGCGACGCGCAGGCGGCTCCCGCACCCGAGTCACCCGTCCTGCCTCCGAGGACCCCGCCGCCCGTCTCCCGCCGGAGCAGGGTCCCAGATCCTCCCCTGCCCCCCCTGGCGGAATCGCCGCTGGGCGAGCCTTCGCATCAGATCCCGGTCGTCCGCCCGGATGACCGTCCGAAGGAGCAGGCACCTCGCCCTCGGGGGCGTCGACTGGCCAAGGCGGTTGCCTCCCCGGCCGTCCCACCGCCCGGGCCGGATCCGGCGGCGATGGCGCATACCCGCAAGGCGTTCCGGTGGACGATCGCGCTGAGTGTCGTCGGCGCCCTGGTCGTTGTCGCGGCCTGCGCCTTCGGGTCGTTCATGATGTTCAAGGACGGCACGAGCAATCCCAACGCCAAGGCGAGCGCGAGCCCGCAGCAGCGGGACATCAGCAGCCAGGCGGTCGACCCTGCCCCGCTGACCGTCGAAGAGCTCTTCCCGCAGTCAAGCATCACGCCGGTCGCCAATGAACCGCCGTATGAGGTGATCAAGACCCAGGCCGTCGAGGACTGCAAGACCGCAGCCACCGACGAGTTGGGCGCCCTGCTGGCGGCTCAGGGGTGCACCCAGATCGTCCGGGGCACGATGAAGCACCCCACGGGCAACTACGTTGTCACTGCTGGAATCTTCAACCTCAAAGATGAAGGATCGGCCCAGAGCGCTCGTAATGGCATTAAACCCATCATCGATGCTCAGAAGGGCCGGTTCAACGGGCTCGCAGCGACCGGGGCAGATGCGATCATGCGAGCGTCGACCCAGCTCGGCTGGAATGTCATGGGGCACTACCTGGCGTACTGCGTCATCGCCCGCACCGATGGTAAGGCCTTCGAGTCAACCGATGGCTATCCAAGCCAGATCATCTACGACATCGTAGACACATATCTGGCAAAGGGGGTCATCGGCAATCGCCAGAACGCCGCTCCGACCACCATGGAATCCGGCGCGGCGAGCCCTGCTCCGAGCACTCAGCCGAGCGGCGGCTGAGGCTGCAACGGCGTCCTGCGTCTGCGGGTCACCTGTGCCCGGCTCGCGTACCCCGCCTCATCGGCGGGGTACGCGACCTCGACCAGTGTCAGCCCATGGGCTGGTGCCACCATGACCTCGCAGGCCCGCTCCGTCCGGGACAGCAGGTCCTTCATCCACTCAACACGCCGCCGTCCCTCCCCGACCGCCAGCAGGGCCCCCACCAGACTGCGCACCATGGCCTGGCAGAACGCGTCCGCCTGAACCGTCACGATGATCGTTCCGTCCGGTCCCCTGCCACATTCGAACCTGCTGATCGTGCGGATCGTCGTCGCGTTGTCCTTGCGCCGGCAGTACGCGACGAAATCGTGCTCTCCGTGCAAGGCAACTGCCGCAGCGTTCATGGCGTCGAGGTTGAGGCGCCTTGGCCAGGCAAGGGTCTCGTACCGGCGCATCGGCACCGCCCCGAATGGCTCATCGGTGATGCGGTACTCGTACCGTCGCCACAGGGCCGAGAATCGCGCGTCAAACGTTCCCGGAACTCGCCGGGCCCGTAGCACCCTGACATCGGTCGGCAGCAGACCGGCCAACCGTCGTACCAGAGAGTCAAGCAGCGCATCCAGGGGTGCCGCCGGCAGGTCGACATGGCACACCTGGCCCGTGGCGTGCACTCCGGCGTCAGTCCGCCCGGCGACGGTCAGCCCGACCGGCCCCGTCTCCCCGAAGACGGCCGAGAGCGCGGCACTGACGACCCCAGCGACCGTGCGCCGGTCGGGCTGGACCGCCCAGCCCGAGAACCCGGTGCCGTCATAGGAGACATCGAGGCGAAGCCTGGCCAGCGGCGAGTCGTTCGCTGGCTGATCGGGGGTGTTGGTCATCCTGGTCCGCTCCAGCAGATCCATGGGCAGGCACAGGCCCGACACCCCTTGGTGCGAGTGTCGGGCCTGTGGTGAGTACCGGTGCGCCCCTACCTGCGGTCGCAAGGCCGAGGCAGGACCGGGCGGGGTCGGGTCCGTCAGTCCTCGGACGTCTTCGCCGCTGCTTCGCCGTCGGAGGACGACGGGACAGCCGTCGCGTCGTCGTCTCCGGCAAGCGCTGCGACGGCGTCGGCCTTGGCCTGCGTCCGGGCTGCCTTCGAGCGCTCCCGGGCCGTCGTTGGCTGGGCTTCGCTCAGCTTCTCGACCAGCTCAATGATCGCCATTGGGGCAGCATCGCCCTTGCGGGGCCCAGTCTTGATGATCCGGGTGTACCCGCCGTTGCGGTTCGCGTAGCGCGGAGCGATCTCATCGAACAGCTTGAAGACCACGTCCTTGTCCCGGACGACGGTGAGCACCCGGCGACGCGCGTGCAGATCGCCACGCTTCGCGAACGTGACGAGCCGCTCCGCCAGCGGGCGCAGCCGCTTGGCCTTGGTCTCCGTTGTCTGGATCTTGCCGTGATCGAACAGCGACGTGGCGAGGTTCGCCAGCATCAACCGCTCGTGCGCCGGGCTACCGCCGAGGCGGGGTCCCTTGGAAGGCGTTGGCATGGTGGGGCTCCTTGTCCAGGCAGCGCGTCTACAGCTGCTCGGTCTCGCGGTAGTCGTCGGTGTCGTATTCCACGTCAGCAAAGGTGTCGACGACGTGGGTCGGGTCGAACGCCGGCGCGGAGTCCTTGAGGCCGAGGCCCATCCCGGCGAGCTTCATCTTGACCTCGTCGATGGACTTCTGGCCGAAATTGCGGATATCGAGAAGGTCCGCCTCGGTGCGGCTGATCAGCTCGCCGACCGTGTTGATCCCCTCACGCTTCAAGCAGTTGTACGACCGGACGGTCAGGTCCAGTTCCTCGATCGGCAGGGCGAGATCAGCGGCCAGCTGCGCGTCCTGCGGCGAGGGGCCGATGTCGATCCCCTCAGCAGTCTCATCGAGCTCCCTGGCCAGCCCGAACAGCTCGACCAGGGTCGAGCCTGCGGAGGCCAGCGCCGTCCTCGGCGTGATGGAGGGCTTCGTCTCGACATCGATGATCAGCCGATCGAAGTCGGTCCGCTGCTCGACCCGAGTCGCCTCGACCCGGTACATCACCTTCATGACCGGCGAGTAGATCGAGTCGACCGGAATCCGCCCGATCTCCTGACCCTGCTGCTTGTTCTGCGCCGCTGTGACGTAGCCGCGGCCCCGCTCAACGGTCAGCTCCATATCGAGCCGGCCCTTGGCGTTGAGGGTCGCGAGCTTGAGGTTCGGGTTGTGGACCGATACCCCAGCCGGGGGCTGGATGTCGCCGGCCGTCACATCCCCAGGGCCCTGCTTGCGCAGGTACATCGAAACCGGCTCGTCGTGGTCCGAGCTGACGCACAGTTCCTTGACGTTCATGACGAGCTCGACGACGTCCTCCTTGATCCCGGGAATCGTCGTGAACTCGTGCAGCACGCCATCGATCTTGATACTCGTCACCGCAGCGCCCGGAATCGAGCTCAGCAGCGTGCGCCGCAACGAATTGCCAAGGGTGTATCCGAAGCCTGGTTCGAGCGGTTCAATCATGAACCGAGACCGGGTCTCGTTGATCGACTCCTCTGCGAGGGTCGGCCTCTGAGAGATGAGCACTGAACATTCCTCCAGTCGTCGTGGCCGCCCGCTATATGACGGCCAAAACACATTCCTCCCGCGGGAAACCTGGCGCCGGCGTTGCGGGCCGGCACCATGCCCCGGGGATGGGCGGGGACGTCCCCGCCCTCACGCCTACTTGCTGTAAAGCTCGACGATGAGCTGCTCCTGCACCTGCGTGTCGATGACCTGCCGGGCTGGCAGGGAATGCACGAGGATCTTGAGCTGGCTCGGGATGACCTCAAGCCAGGCCGGAGCGTTGCGGCTGCCGGCGATGCCCTGAGCGATGACGAACGGGGTCAGCCCACGCGACTTCTCCCGAACCTCGACGATGTCGTGCTCGCGCACGCGGTACGACGGGATGTCGACCTTCTTGCCGTTGACCAGGATGTGGCCGTGCCGGACGTACTGCCGCGCCTGGTCCCGGGACGAGGCGTAGCCTGCCCGGAACATCACGTTGTCCAGCCTGGACTCCAGAATCTGGAGCAGCTCCTCACCAGTCTTGCCGGAGCGGCGCACCGCTTCCTCGTAGTACCCGCGGAACTGCTTCTCCAGCACGCCGTAGACCCGGCGCGCCTTCTGCTTCTCCCGCAGCTGGAGCAGGTACTCGGTCTCCTTGGTCCGGCCGCGGCCGTGTTGCCCCGGAGGGAACGGCCGGGATTCGAACGGGCACTTCGCCCCATCGCACTTGCTGCCCTTGAGGAAGAGCTTCATCTTCTCCCTGCGGCAGCGCCGGCAGTCTGGACCGGTATAGCGAGCCATCTGTTCTCCTCCCCCGCTCAGACCCGACGACGCTTCGGCGGACGGCAGCCGTTGTGTGGCTGCGGCGTGACGTCAGAGATCTGACCGACTTCCAGGCCGACGGCCTGCAATGAGCGGATCGCGGTCTCTCGGCCGGAGCCAGGGCCCTTGACGAACACGTCGACCTTGCGCATGCCGTGCTCCATGGCGCGGCGGGCAGCCGCCTCCGCGGCGAGCTGCGCCGCGAACGGGGTCGATTTACGGGATCCCTTGAACCCGACCTGACCGGCGGAGGCCCAGGAGATCACTGCTCCCGTGGGGTCGGTGATCGAAACGATCGTGTTGTTGAACGTGCTCTTGATGTGCGCCTGCCCATGAGAGACGTTCTTGCGTTCCTTGCGCCGTACCTTCTTGACAGCGGCACCGGCGCGAGCCTTCGGTGGCATGAGTGTGTGCGCTCCTCGTTACTTCTTGCCGGGCTTCTTCTTGCCAGCGACCGTGCGCTTCGGACCCTTGCGCGTACGCGCGTTGGTGCGGGTGCGCTGTCCGTGCACGGGCAGGCCACGGCGATGCCGGATGCCTTCGTAGCAGCCGATCTCGACCTTGCGGCGGATGTCGGCGGCTACCTCGCGACGCAGGTCACCCTCGACCTTGAAGTTGTTCTCGATGTAGTCGCGCAGCCTCAGGATGTCCTCGTCCGTGAGGTCACGAGAGCGCTTGTTCGGGTCGACGCCAGTCGCGGCCAGCGTCTCGGCGGCGCGGGTCCGGCCGATGCCGAAGATGTACGTAAGCGCGATCTCCATCCGCTTGTCGCGGGGCAGATCAACGCCGACAAGGCGTGCCATAAGCGGGCGTACTCCTTGCATTCTCGCCGGAGGTCTACGCCCGTCCCAACCCCGCCTGCCCGGGCGGGCCCCGGCCTCCGACCGGGGGTATGCCTGCGGAGTCTTCAACCGTCCCCGCGGCTGGGACGAGCCCTACGAAGCA
>JAFGOK010000546.1 GCA_016926535.1 Micromonosporaceae bacterium
ACGACCGACCAGGCCGCTGACCAAGGCGCCGGGCAGCCCGGGGGCAGGGGCGGTCCGGGTGGGGACGCGGTCGGCGACTACAGCGTGGTCGTCACAGGCGGCACCCTGGTGATCTACGCGAGCGGGGACGGGTTCGACTCCAACGGCACTGCCAGGATCTCCGGCGGGACCGTGATCGTGAACGGCCCGACCAACAGCGGCAACGGTGCGCTGGACGTCAACGGAGCATTCGAGATCAGTGGCGGGGTCCTGCTCGCCGCTGGGAGCTCTGGGATGGCGGTCGCCCCGGACGCGGACTCCACCCAGGGGTGGCTGTCTGCGACCTTCAGCTCGACGATCGCGGCGGGGACGGCCCTCCAGGTCGTCAACGGCACCGGCACCGTCGTCGCGACCTTCACCGTCTCGAAGACCATGCAGAACCTGGTCTACTCCTCCTCCGCCATCACCAAGGGCGAGCAGTACAAGATCTACAGCGGAGGCACGAGCTCCGGGACGTCAGTGGGTGGGCTGGCTACTTCTGGCACCCTCGGATCGGCCAAACTCGTCACGACGGTGACGGCCGGTGAGGCCCCGGCAGGGGGCATGGGGGGCGGCATGGGCGGGGGCCGAGGCGGCCAGGGGTAGGACCAGGATCCCCGGAGCTGTGTCCCGTAGGGGTTACCCGCCAGTCATCGTGCGGGGGGAGGAGCGCGGCAGCGGGGAGCCGCCAGCCTGAGCGGCGCATATCGCCCATGTGGAGGGTGATTGCGTCGTGCTGGCAGGGGCGGCAGGCTCGCCCGACCCCGAGGAGCCGGGCGAGCCAGTCCGGGATCACTGGGGTGTGATGCCCGATGGCTGCGGTCGCCCGGAAACCTACTGTGAGTCAGGTGCGGGTGATGCGTCCCGGCACCGGACTGACGAGAACGGGGGGCCACTGTGGAGAAGAAATTGTTGACTGTGCGGGTCGCCAGATGGAGCGCGACCCATCCGTGGCGCGCCGTGGCGCTGTGGGTCGTGTTCGTCGCACTGTCGATCACCATTGGTGGCCTGGTTGGGACGAAAGAGTCCACAATGAACGGCGAGGTCGGTGAGACGGCCCGCGCGGAGCAGATGATCGAGGAGGGGGACTTCCCGCAGCAGCCCATGGTGGAGCGGGTGCTGGTCACCTCCAGGTCCGGGGTACTGGACCAGGCTGCGGCGACCGCGGCGCTGAGCGACGCCGGTACCAGGATGCGGCAGTTGCCCGAGGTCGCAGGTGTCGAGGAACCGATCCCGTCTCCGGACGGCACTGCCCTGATGCTGGTGGTCACCATGTCCGGCGACCCGGAGACGGCGGTTGACCGGGTCGATCCGCTGCTGGACGTGACGGCGGCCGTGCAGCGGGACCACTCGACGGTCCGGGTCGAGCAGGTCGGCTGGGCCTCGATCGAGCAGGCGGCCGATGAATCGGTGATGAAGGACTTCCAGCGGGCGGAGATCCTCAGTATCCCGGTGACGCTGATCATCCTGATCGTCGCTTTCGGGGCACTTATCGCGGCCGGGATCCCGGTGCTGCTCGCGCTGTCGGCCGTCGGCTCAGCGATCGGCCTGGCCGCGATTGCCTCCCATCTCATTCCGGCCCAAGACATGATCAACAGCGTGATCCTGCTGATCGGCATGGCGGTCGGGGTGGACTACTCCCTGTTCTACCTGCGGCGGGAACGGGAGGAGCGGGCCAAGGGGGCGGGCCACCTCAACGCGGTGGAGATCGCAGCGGCGACCTCCGGGCACGCGGTGGTGGTCTCTGGCCTGGCCGTGATTATCTCGATGGCTGGCATGTTCCTGGCCAACGATGCCATCTTCTCCTCGTTCGCTGTCGGCTCGATCCTGGTGGTCGCGGTCTCCGTGCTGGGCTCCCTGACCGTGCTCCCGGCGATGCTCGCGAAGCTGGGCCGCTGGGTGGACCGTCCCCGGATTCCGGTGCTGTGGCGGCTCTCCGCGACTGCCAAGGCCGCCGAGGGCCGGCGGGCGGAACCCAGGCTGTGGTCGTTCCTGCTGCGTCCGGCGCTGCGCCATCCGCTGGTCACCCTGGTCGTCTCAGCTGGCGCCCTGGCCGCCCTGGCCGTCCCCGCCGCGACGATGACTCTGAAGTTCCCCAACCTGCAAGAGGCGCTGTCCGACGACATCCCGGTGGTGCAGGCGTACGGGCGGATGATCAAGGCATTTCCGAGTACGGGGACGGAGCACACGATCGTGGTGACGGTTCCTGCGGCCGAGGCCGGGCGGGCCCAGGCAGCGCTGCGGGAGCTGGGCGCCCGGGCGCTCGCCGACCCGCTGTTCGCCCACGACAGCGAGCCTGATCTGACGGTCTCACCGAACCATCGGGTGGCCCTGCTGTCGATCGCTACGCCGTACGACAGCGGGACGGCCGGAGCGGAGCGCTCGCTGGAGCGGCTGCGGGCCGATCTCGTGCCGGCTGCCCTCGACGGATTGCCCGGGGCGGAGTACGCCGTCACGGGTGAGATCGCCGGAACCCACGACTACTCCGAGCACGTCCAGGACAAGCTGCCGATCGTCATGGGGTTTGTCCTGCTGCTGACGTTCATCGTGATGGCGTGGAACTTCCGGTCCGTGGTGGTCGCGCTGACCGCGATCGGGTTGAACATGCTGTCGGTCGGCGCAGCGTACGGGCTGCTGACCCTGGTCTTCCAGCACACCTGGGCGGAGTCGCTGCTGGGCTTCCAGTCCAACGGCGGAGTGGTCACGTGGCTGCCGCTGTTCCTGTTCGTCGTGCTCTTCGGACTGTCCATGGACTACCACGTGTTCGTGGTCAGCCGGATCCGGGAGGCGGTCTGCGAGGGCGTGCCCAACCGGGAGGCTGTCGCCCGGGGGATCACCCGCTCCGCAGGGGTGGTCACCAGCGCCGCCGTGGTCATGGTCGCGGTGTTCGCGATCTTCGGGACGCTGAGCATGATGGAGATGAAGCAGCTGGGAGTTGGCCTGGCCAGCGCCATCCTGATCGACGCGACCATCATCCGCGCAGTGGTCCTGCCCTCGCTGATGACACTGCTCGGTGACGCCAACTGGTGGACGCCGAGTGTGTTCCAGCGCCGGGGGGCGCAGCGGGCAGCCGGTGCGGGGGGGTGCGGCTCGTTTGCGGGACAGCAACTTCAGGGTGCGGGGATGAGGTTGTTTGCGTAGCGTGATCGGTGGATGCGCTGCTGTTCC
>JAFGOK010000089.1 GCA_016926535.1 Micromonosporaceae bacterium
GCCGCTGTTGCCCCACGAACGGTCCTCTGAGCTGGGCGGCTGTGGCCTGGGGAAGGGTGCCGGCCTTAGACTCAGACTCCGCCCATGACGCAGACCTCGAATCTCAGCACCCTGAAACCACCGGCAGCGAGCCCGATTCCGGCCGTGATCCGGTGGTCATCCGTATCTCGGTGGGCTCGCCGGCACGTCCGGTTCTGCTCAGCACTCAGCGTGGTCCTCTGTTTGCTCTTCGCGGTCAATGTCGTCCGCGCTGTGGGCCCCGCCGGCATCGGGGTCATCCTCGGACCCATGCTCGCGGCCCTGCTGGTCGTGCTCGGCCGCCGCCGCTGGGGCCTCTCCTGGTCGGACCTTGGGCTGTGCCCCCGTACCTGGGTCAGGGGGGCGGCGATCGCCACTGCCATCATCGCCGGAGTCGCCGTGGTGTATGCCGCCGCAGCGATGCTGCCGCTGACCCGTATCGCATTTCTCGACACGAGGTACCAGTTGCCGGTGGACCGGGCGCTGATCACGGCCTTCGTCCTGATCCCGCTTGGGACGGTCCTGCCCGAGGAGATTGCTTTCCGCAGTGTCCTGCAGGGACTGGTGACCAACCACCGGGGAGCGGCCTGGGGACTCGGCCTGTCCTCAACGCTGTTCGGGGCTTGGCACATCCTGCCCTCGCTCGGCCTGAGCCGGGCGAATCCGGCCGTCGAGGCACTGGTCGGCAGCGGCGCCTGGGCTCAGGCCCTCGCAGTGCTGGGGGCCGTCCTGGTGACGGGGATCGCCGGTCTGCTGCTCGGCGAGTTGCGCCGGCGCAGCGGGAGCCTGCTGGCGTGCGGTGGCCTGCACTGGGCGGTCAACGGGATCGGGGTGCTGATCGCGACAGTGCTGCACACGACCGGCGTCTCCTGATCCGCTCATCCCCGACACCAGCCACGCGCGTCACTCAGCCGCAGGTGCGAACGACGGGGCTGGCCTCGGGCTTGGGATCTGCGGAAAGCTTGGGGTCTGCGGAGGGCACCGCTTCCCTGGAGGCCGCTGGCCGGCGGGAAGCGGTTTCGGGTGGCACAGTCACCGTCTCGGCGCTGGCCACGATCGTCGGACTCGCCAGCGTTCCTGCCGGTGCCCCTGCGGGGGTCTGCGACGGGGTCCCTGCCGGGGTTTCGGACACGGCTTCGGACAGGGTTTCGGACACGGCTTCGGCCGGGATCTCGGACAGGGTCTCAGCAGGGGTCTCAGGAGGGGTTTCGGACAGGCTTGGCGAGGGCGTCGGCGCGGACGGGTCGGCTGAAGGCACCCGCGCGGGATCGGGAAGCTGCCGGAGCGGAGCGTCGACCGGCGGTCCTGGGGAAGCCGTCGTCGCGGCGAAAGTGATCGTCCGCTGCCACGCGGTGCCGAGCAGGGCGGTGACCGTGTACGACACCAGCGTCCCTGGGACACCGATCTCGTCGGACGGGCAGGTGAGGCTGGGCGCATCCAGCCGGCAGGTGAAGGCGGATTCCCTGCTCACCAGGTATGCGGTGGGGGCTGGGCCAGACGCTGGCGCGGTGACGGAGACGGTGATGCTGGTCTGGGTCGCCGCAGCGGTTGCCCCTGGCTCGCCGAGCGCCGCCAGTTCCACCGAGGCCGTGGCCGAGGGTAACTCGCTCCAGTACGCCGAGGCGGACCTGCCACCGCCCAGCGCGGACAGCACCACTCCGGTGAGAACGACGGATGCTCCTCTGATCATGCGTTTGGTCCCCTCGGCGTGATGGTCAGTGTGAACGTCGCGCCCTGGCAGCTGTCGGGTGCGTCGATGGGAACCGTGGCGATCAGGCTGACTGTTGCGGTCGCGGAGGCGGGAATCGTCGGGAGCGGTGCTGGCACCGTGACGGTGAGCCCGCTGGCAGGGCAGGAGGCCGGGGATGCTGTGACGTCGACTGCGAGGCCGGCCAGAGTCACTGCGGCGGCTCCGGCGTTGCGGACGGTGACTGGAATGATCTGAGGTGGGCTGCCCGGGTAGAGCCCGGTCACGGCAGCGGTGCTGGCTGTGGCGACCAGAGCCGGGACGGTCGCCGCCGCCGAGCCCCGCCCGCTCGTCCAGTACGTGGAGCCGCTGGTCTCGGACACCGTGATCAGGGCAGCCGCAGCGCAGAGTGCGAGTGCGCCGATCCTCCAGAGGCGACCGGCCCCATGCGTGCACGCTGTCCGGCGACCCGCCCTGTGGGCCGCCCTGCCGTGGTTTCTGCGGGCCATCCCTTCCCCTGATTCCTCTCTCAGCGGTGGTCACTTCCCGGCGCCCGAGTACGGGGATGACCCCGACGTGGCTGGGCGGGCGGAGGGGTGGTGGGACGCCCATGCTGGGCGTCCCACCACCAGTGGCGTGGTCAGGTTGCGGTGACGTGGACGATGACCGTCGCCCCCCGGCACCCGTCCTGGTTGTCCGCCAGGTTGACGAACTCCAGTTCGGCAGCCGCCGGCTCGTCCGCTAGCGGGTCACCCCACATGACGGGAAGGTCGACTGCTCCGGCGGGAACCTGGAACGGCGTGAACAGCATGATCGTCGGCGAGTAGGAGAAGCTGAAACTGCCGGGAGGGCAGGTTTTGCCCGCCTGGGGGGTGACCTCGACGGTCGTGGTCAGCTCGTGGATGCCGGTGCCCGTCGTGCCGTCGTTGCTCGCCAGGAAGGTGACGTCGGTGACGTGCCCCGGGGTCATGCCTTCGAGACTGAAGCTGGCCTTGAGTGTCAGGTTCGCGTCGTCGATCTGGCCTTGCCCGGTGCCTTGCCCGCCGGACCAGAATGCGAACGCGGCGCCGCCGCTGGCGATCGCGAGGGTTGCGATGGACGCCAGCAGGGCTTTCTTCCCATGTCTGAACACGATGAAACGTCCCCCTATATTTACTGATATCAGAATTAATCCAGATAAGAAGCGGAATGTGGCATCAGCTGGCCGGCTGGCGAAGAGTCCGCTTTGCCTGGTGCCCGATGTGGGCTGGATGACAGCCTGTCACTGCCGGCGAGCTGGTTGGGAATGCCACGCGCACACGATCGGGTGACCGAAATGCGTTTATTGGAATACATGGCGTGTTGTGCAGTCAGAA
>JAFGOK010000090.1 GCA_016926535.1 Micromonosporaceae bacterium
ACGCTGTAGTCGCCGACCGCGTCCCCACCCGGGCCGCCCCCGCCTCCGGGCTGGCCGGCGCCTTGGTCAGCGGCCTGGTCGGTCGTACCACCGGCGGCGTTGACGCCGTCGTCCCTCGCAACGACCTGCACCGTGCCCTGGTTCAGGGTGATCTCTTTGGCTTCCAGCCCCTCGACCGACGCGGTGATGGTGATGGTGCCGCCGTCGATGGCCATCGCTCCCTCTGCGTGCACCGCGTCGTCCCCGCTGGCGGCGGTCAGGTTCGCCCCGTTGAGATGGACCGCGCCGCCGCTGTGCACCGCGTCGTCCGCCGCGCTGACCGTGACGGTGCCGCGTTCGAGCACCGTGATCACCCCGGACTTGATGCCCTTGGTTGACGTGTCCTCGGTCGCCTTCCCGCCGCTCCCGCCGCCAGCGGTCGCTTTCAGCGTGCCCCCAGTGACCAGGACATCGGTTGCGGCGTCAATGCCGTCCCCCTTGGCGGTAACCGTCACGGTCCCGCCGGTGACCGAGACGTAGCCGCGGTCGGAGTCCTCGGCGTTGTCGGCTTTGAGGCCATCCCCGCCAGCGATGACCGTCACTGTCCCACCAGTGATGACCAGGTAGTCCTTGCCGCGGACACCGTCATCGGCCGCAGTGACGACGAGGGTTCCGGACTGGATCACCAGGCCGTCCTTGCTGGCGATCGCGTCGTTACCCTTGCCGTTGACGGTCAGGGTCCCGCCACCGCCGATCGTCAGATCCGCCGCGCTGAACAGGGCGGCGTTGGCTTCGGCATCCTCCGCGTACGTCGTGGTGTCGCCCAGCGTGTTCCGGGTACCGTCGGCGAGGACGATGATGAGCTGCTTCGCCTCGGTCGCGGCGATCGCGGCACCGGAGGCGTTGGAGATACTGGCGCTGTCGAGGACCAGCGTCACCGTGGCCTCAGGGGCCGCGACGGCGATCTGACCGTCGTTCAAGGTGCCGGTGAGCCGGTAGGTACCCCCAGCGGTGATCGTCACAGTCGACTTCTTGACCTGGACCCCAGCACCGCCCGCCGACGCCGATCCCCCGCTGAGGGTAATGGTCGTGGCGCTTGCCGCGTCCCAGGTCACAGCGGTGCCAGCACCATGGTCGGCCTGGTTCTCCGCCAGGACGTCCGCAGCGCTCTGCGTCGCGCTGACCGTCGCGGCGGCGGACGAGGCGGCAGCTGACGATCCCCCCGCAGTGCTGGAGTTGTCGGAGCAGCCGGCCAGGACCGCGGCGAAGAGCACGACTGGGACGATCGTCGCGCGGAGCCCGCCTCGTGACACGCGGAGCCCGCCTCGTGACATATGCCGATTCATGGTTGTTCCTTCATCTGACGTTGGCAACCCGTTCATTGAGCCAGGCGAGCCTGTCCGTTCCCTGTGGCAGGTCTGTGCCGAGGCGGTGACCTTGACGACGGACGCCGGATCCGATTTGCGGATCATGACCTTACGCTGCGGGCTAGGCTGAACTTCGTCCCCGAAGGGGGTACGTCCTCGAAGGGAGGGTGCTCCGATGGCATCCCACCGCGCGCCGGTGACACCTGCCGCGACAGCGGCTGCCGATGATCTCCTCGCCCTGCTGTATGACAGCAGCGGGCGACGCCTGATCACCGGGCAGCACAACCAGCCGATCCACGGTTCCGCCTGGACGGCCAAGCTGACCGGCCTCACCGGCCTGACGCCAGCGTTGTGGGGGCAGGAGGTCGGCTTCTCCGCGCCAGGCACGCTGGACGGCATCGACCGCAGGCAGCCGAACCTCGCTGAGGCGATCGGCTGGCACCACCGGGGCGCGCTGGTGACCTACACCTGGCACGCGGTCTGCCCTCAGGATGACGAGCCGGTGGAGTTCCAGGGCGGCATCATCCGGACGCTCGATCCGGAGATCTTCGATGCCGTGCTCGACCCGGCAACCGAACCGCACCGGCGCTGGTGTGCCCAGGTCGACGTCGCAGCCGGGCTGCTCGGCCAGCTCGCGAGCGCCGGCGTGCCCGTACTGTGGCGGCCATACCACGAGATGAACGGTCCCTGGTTCTGGTGGGGCGGGCAACCGGAGCGGTTCCGGGCGCTGTGGCGGCTGCTGTTCGAGCGCCTGGTCACCCACCACGGGCTGCGCAACCTGATCTGGGTGTGGAGCCCCAACGCCGCCTACGACAGCGCCGGCCGGTTCGAGCCCTACTTCCCGGGGAACGACGTCGTCGACGCGCTCGCGGTCGACACCTACGGGGGCCACTTCGAGCGCGAGCACTACGACGCCCTGCTGAGCCTGGCCGAAGGACGCCCCATCGGGTTCGGGGAGCTCGGCAAGTTGCCCAGCCCGGAGGTCCTGGCTGACCAGCCCAGGTGGTCCTGGTTCATGGGCTGGCCGGACCTCGTGACCGAGGAGAACTCCCTCACTGCGATCAAAGAGATCTACACCAGCCCGAGGACGACCACTCTGGAGACCCTGCGATCGTGACCGCACACGTCACGTGACCGCTGGCTCCATGACCGAGCCTGCGACGATGCGGTTGCGCCCCTCCTTTTTCGCCAGGTAGAGCATGTTGTCAGCAGCCGCGATCAGCTCCTCCGGGGAGGTCTCTGTGCTGGGCACGATCGCCGCAATCCCGATACTCGCCGTGACCACCGGCGCGATGGGCGAGGCGGCGTGCGGGACCGCTGCCGTCGCCAGCAGCGAGGAGAACCGCCGCGCGACGGTGAGGGCCTCCTCGACGCCGCTGCGGGGCAGCACGACGACGAACTCTTCCCCGCCGAAGCGGCACGCCAGATCGTGGGGGTACCGGGAGGACTTCCTCAGGCAGGACGCGACGGTCTTCAGCGCGCCGTCCCCGAGCAGGTGCCCGTAGCGGTCGTTGTACAGCTTGAACAGATCGACGTCCACCATGAGGACCGCCAGCTCCCACTGGTGATCGACATGGCGCTGCCAGTGCTCCTCGAAGTGCCGGTCCAGCGCGGTGCGGTTGGCGATCCCAGTCAACCCGTCGATGACGACCGACCGGTGCAACTCAGCGTTGGCCTTCCGGAGATCCTGCTCGACCTGCCGCCGGACGGCCACCTCAGCCATCAGTTCCTGGGTCCGCTGGGTGACCAGGCGTTCCAGGGTCGCCGAGTAGTCCATGAGGGCTTCGGCGCTGAAGACCGCCTCCATGGTCCGGCTGAGATCCATCTCCAGCCCTTCCGCGATCGACGCCGGGCTGTAGGACTGCTCGAACAGCAGGTATCCGAGCGGCCCCTGGGTCCCGGCCAGGGGCTGGAACGCCAGGAACCCCGTACGAGTCTCGCTGATCAGGTCGTCTGGCAGGACATTGCAGGCGGGGAAGGCTTCTGCGGTCACCGGATGGGCCGCGCCGTCCCGGTAGTCCAAGGCAAGCCGCGCGGTGCTTGGTGTGACCGGATGGTCGTTGGTCGCTGCCTCCGCCCGCTCGTAGACGACCAGGAACGCCCGGGGCACGTTCAGCGCCGCCAACGTGTTCGGCAGCGCCTGGCAGATGTCCTCCAGGGAATGGCACTTCATCAGGGCCCTGCCCATGCGCAGCAACTCGCCCTGCGTCGCCAGGTGGACCCGCACCATCCGGGCGACGCTTTCGACCGTCTGCCGGGTTGCGACGTGCGAGGCCCGGCCGATCGCCGTCGATCCCCGGGGCATGAGCGTGCAACTGGTCAGGACATGTTCCGGCGGCGCATCGCCGGTCAGGTTGTTGAGCAGCAGCCTGGCCGCAGTCGCCCCCTGCTCCTGGAGGTTCTGGTCAACCGTGGTCAGACCGGGCCAGTTGATGGCGGCCATCGGGTAGTTGTCGAACCCGGTCACCACGACGTCCTGAGGCACCCGCAGTCCGACTTCCGCCAGGGTCTCGATCACGACCATGCCACTGATGTCGTCCATGGTGATCACTGCGTCCATATCCCGGCGACACTTCAGGAGCACGTGCAACTCGTGCTTGGTGATGTCTGGGTCAGAGCGGCCCTGGATGACCAGTTCCTCGTCAACGGGCATCCCGCGACGGGCCATCTCGGCCCGGAACACCTGCTCGCGGGCCACGTGGTCCGGGTGATGCGCCAAGCCCTGCACCAGCACCGGAGCGCGGATCTCGCACTCGTCGAGCAGCAATCCCATCAGCACCGTCATGCCCTGGAGGTTGTCGGCCCGCACGCAGGGCCGTCCGGGAACCTGCTGACCGATATGCACCACTGGCAGATCCCGCTCGCTGATCAGCCCATGCAGTTCCGCGTCCCGCTCCGCGGTCATCGTCGGAGTCGTGATCACCCCACAGGTCGACGACCGGTTGAGTGCACACACCAGGGCCGGGGCGACCGAAGGACCCCACGTGTCGTCGGCGTATGCCAGCAAGGGCAGGTTGTGCGCTTCCAGCACCTCGCGCATACCGGCGAGCATCGGATTCTGGTATGTGTCGAATCCGGCAACGACGGCAACGACGGAGCGGTGGTCCTGGTCCTCCATGCCCCTCCTTTGCCGCCCCGTCCTTGCGCGGTCTGCTCACCTCTCTTGTTCGTCCAGCGAGGCCAGAAGATGACTGGAACGCTGGAGAGGCCATCGGCGTGGCCCGCCACCGCGGCCCCGCCTCGCGGCGCCGTGTGACAATGGCCTCGTGGAGACGATCTATCGCGACCTGAGAGCCGTTGGCGACCGGCTGGCGACCGCCTGCCGCGCAGCATGAGCGGCCCGTTTCCGTTCACCCGGGACGACCTCGAAGCCGACCGTCTCCTCGCCGGGGCCCGGCACACGCTGGACAGCTTCCGCCAGTGGCGGGACGACAATCCTGGCGCGGTCGCCAGCCACGTCGACCGGTACACCGACCAACTGAAGGCGATCACATCCCACCGTCGCCGCCCAGTCTGGCCCGGACGCCGCCGCGGATATTCCTATCGCGCAATTTCTCGCGATATAGCCTATTTTGTCGCATACAATCTTGGAGAGATCCCCGACTCGGCCACCGTCACCAGGATCGTCGAGGCGCTCCAGCACCGCCATCCCTCGATCGACGACCTGATCGCCGGACTCGGGGCAAGCCGGCAGGTCACCGGCGTCACAGACCTCCTGGGTCAGCACCTTCCCGGGCTCCGG
>JAFGOK010000547.1 GCA_016926535.1 Micromonosporaceae bacterium
CGACATGTCGATCTTGATGTAGTTGGCCAGGCCACGCAACTCACTGTAGCCATCACCCCCGACGGCGTCATCCACCGCAACCTGATAGCCAAGATCAACGAGCCGGCTCACTCCGGCCAGCACCTCGTCGTCGACCTCGACGCCTTCCAGGACTTCCAGAACCGCCTGTCCGGGCTCAAACGGGACCGGGAGATCTCCGACCAGAAAATCCCGGGTCAGGTTGATGAAGCACAGCCGGTTGCCGACGATCTGCTCCAGCCCGAACTCCGTGAACGCGCTGACGATGATCTGAGTCGTGGCGTAGATGCCAGGCCTCGACGATTCGTCACTCCCGTCCGCACCGCGGAACAGCAGCTCATACGCGACGACCTCATATTCGAGATCGTAGATAGGTCGTCTTCCGATATGGACCAACTGGGTCGAGTCGTTGCTCGCAGGCACGACCCGCCCATCGGCAATCACATGCCGGATTCAAGAAAAACGCAACGTCAGCTCAAGCCGAGTTCCGACGCGCCGATAATCCATGCGCCAGGAGGGCACTCAGGCGGCCGAAGGAGCGGGCCCCATAGCTGGTCAACCCCTGGGAGGCCGAGTGTCACAACGACAACTCAGCCAGTATGTCGTTCCGATGGGCATCGTTCTGATCATCTTGATGATGGTTGTCCCGCTGCCAGCGATGCTGCTCGACCTGCTGATCGCAGCCAACATCACAATCGCCCTGCTCATCGTCCTGATCAGCATGTTCGTCACCCGCCCGCTGGACTTCTCCTCCTTCCCCTCGCTCCTGCTGGTCGCGACCCTGTTCCGGCTGGCGCTCAACGTCAGCGCCACCCGGCTCGTCCTGGTCAATGGGTACGCCGGGGACGTCATCGAGGCCTTCGGGCACTTCGTGGTCGGCGGCTCCCTCGTCGTCGGTCTGGTCATCTTCCTGATTCTGATCATCATCCAGTTCCTCGTGATCACCAAGGGCGCGGAGCGGGTGGCGGAGGTCGGAGCCCGCTTCACGCTGGACGCGATGCCAGGCAAGCAGATGGCGATCGACGCCGATCTCAACGCCGGCCTGATCGACGACACCGAGGCACGCACGCGCAGGAGCGAGGTCTCCGCGGAGGCGGACTTCTACGGGGCGATGGATGGGGCCTCGAAGTTCGTCAAGGGTGACGCGATCGCCGCGATCATTATCGCCGTCATCAACCTCGGCGGCGGATTCGCCGTCGGCATGCTCCAGCGCGGGATGACCGCGACTGACTCCATCACGACCTACAGCCTGCTGTCCATCGGTGACGGTCTGGTCTCGCAGATCCCGGCGCTCCTGCTCTCAGTCGCGACCGGTCTGATCGTCACCCGGTCGACCAATGACGGCGACATGGGGTCGACGGTCGCCAAGCAGCTTGGCCAGCACCGCCAGGCCCTCCAGATCGGCGGAGCGGCAGCGATGGCGATCGCCCTCGTTCCCGGTCTGCCGAAGATCCCGTTCCTGGTTGTCGGCGGCGTGGTCCTGCTGGGCTCCCAGCGGCTCAAGGCGACGGAGAAAAGAAAAGAGAATGAGCAGCAGGCCAAGGAGGAGCAACTGCCCCAGCTGCCCGCTGCGGACTCGACCGAGTCACTCCTCGGGGAGATGCGCGTCGACCCGCTGGAGCTGGCCCTCTCCCCCGACCTGGTCGACCTGGTCGACGTTGCCGGGGGCGACCTCATCGAGCGGGTCCGGGCGTTGCGCCGCAAGGTCGCGCTGGAACTCGGCATCATCATGCCGCCGGTTCGGACCCGGGACGACCTGGACCTGCCACTGTCGCACTACGCGATCCGGATCAGCGGTATCGAGGTCGGCCGGGGGCAGGCCCCGCCCGGCACTGTCCTGGCCATCGGCGACAGCCTGGAAACGCTGCCCGGCACGGCCGGGGTGGAACCGGTCTTCGGGCTGGCCGGCAAGTGGGTCCCGGCCGAACTGCGGCACCAGGCCGATGTCGTCGGCGCCACCGTGGTCGACCGGGCATCCGTCATCATCACCCACCTGGCGGAGGTGGTCCGCACCAACGCCAACCGGCTGCTGGGCCGGGAGGATGTCAGGGCGCTGACCGACGTGGTGCGCCGGACCCACCCCGTCGTCGTCGAGGAGCTGACCCCGGCGGCCCTCAGCCTCGGCCAGATCCAGCGGGTTCTGGGGGCGCTGCTTGACGAGGGGCTGCCGATCAGGGACCTCGTGCGCATCTTCGAGGCGCTCTCGCTGACCGCGAAGCACACCACCGATCCCGACGCCCTCGTCGACGCGGCCAGGAACTCGCTCGGGCCAGCGGTCGCGGCCAGATACGCCACGGACGGAACGCTCGTGGCCATCACCTTCGAACCGAGACTTGAGCAGATGATGCTGGAATCGCTCCGCCCGTCGGAGCAGGGTATCCAGCTCCAGATCGACCCAGGACGCGCCGACGCGATCGTGACCGAACTGACGGGCATGCTGGAGTCCGCCGAGCAGATGGGCATCAGCCCGGTGCTGGTCTGCTCCCCGCAACTGCGGACCCCGTTGCAGCGATTGGTCCGGATGGCGGTGTCGCGCCTGCCAGTCTTGTCCTACACGGAATTGAGCGGCAGCTCACTGCGGATCGAGACCATGGGGGTGGTAAGCGGTGTCTACCAAGTTGCTGCTTGAGGGAACCGATCTTGAATCACTCCTCGCCCGCGTCCGGGACGACTACGGCCCGAGTGCACACATCATCTCGGCCGAGAGGGTCCGGACCGGCGGGATCGGGGGGTTCTTCACCAAGGAGCGGTACGAGCTGACCCTCGAGGTCGGCGAGGAGGAAACGGCGGCCCAGCCAGCCGGGATCGCCGAGCCAGCCGGGATCGCCGAGCCAGCCGGGATCGCCGAGCCAGCCGCGCCCATCATGGCACCCGAGACAGCCGCAAGAGCCGA
>JAFGOK010000548.1 GCA_016926535.1 Micromonosporaceae bacterium
CACCAGGACCACCGCGCAGACGGTCCCGACCATCCACAGCGTGATGCGTCGCATCGAATGTCCTCCTGCTGTCGCTGACCAACCATCCCCCCGCAGGCTTGCTGCGGCCGCTCGCAACAACCTTCGCCCACGTACCTGGAAATCTCCTGAGAAACGGCTATGGACCCCGTTCCGCCGAGCACCCGGCGAGATCTCTGATGAAAGGAGCCGACCCGTCAATCACCGAGCGGGGTCCTCTGAAGGTGTTCCGGGACAAAACGGACGGTTGCCGCCACCGCAATCATGCCGCACAGCAGCACGGCGAGGTAGCCGACGACCCCAGGCCAGTCCAGGCGCTCGAACCACAGCCCGCCCGCCCATCCGCCGACGCTCGCCCCGAGGTAGTAGATCAGGGTGTACAGCGATGACGCCTGTGCCCGCGCGGAGTCCGCCCGCTGGCCGACCAACCCGCTGGCGACCGAGTGCGCGGCGAAGAACCCGACGGTCAGGACGACCACCCCGACCAGCAGGACGGGCAGTACGTCCGGCAGGGTCAGCAACGCCCCCACAACGCCGCAGAGGCCCGCGACCACCAGAACGAGTCTGGGACTGGTCCGCTCGGTCATCCGGCCGGCAACGGCGGAACTAGCCGTCCCGGCGAGGTACGCCAGAAACACCAGCCCGACGACGCCCGCGGGAAGCGAGAACGGCGGCCCGATCAGCCGGTAGCCGACATAGTTGTAGAGCGTGACGAACGCCGCCATCACCAGACCGCCGACGGCATACGCCCGCAGCAGGACTGAGTCGCGCAGATGCAGGCCAAGGCTGGTGACGACGCCGCGGAGGTTCAGCGGCACCGGGCGAAAGTGCTGTTGCCGAGGCAACAGCACAACCGCTGCGATGCCGCAGGCCAGGGCAAGCAGCGCGACCGAGGCGAGACCCGCCCGCCACCCGAACGGGTCCGCGACGGCCCCTGCCAGCAACCGCCCGGCCAGGCCGCCAAGACTATTGCCGCCGATGAGGGTGCCGACGATGGTCGCGAGCGACGTGGGGTGGATCTCCTCCCCGAGATACGCGACGGCGACCGCTGGCAGTCCAGCCAGGGCGAGCCCCTGCAGGCCCCTGACGAGCAGCAGGAGGGGAAAGGACGGGCAGAGCGGGGTCAGCAGGCCCAGCACGGTCGCGGTGGCCATGGCGACCGTCATCACCCGGACGCGGCCGAACCGTTCCGACAGCACGCTGACCGGGATGGCCCCCAGCGCGAGGGTCCCTGTCGCGATCGAGACCGCGAGGCTGGCCTGGGCGGGCGAAACATCGAAGGAGTCCGACAGGAGCGGCAGCACCGCCTGGACGTTGTGCAGCAGCGCGAAGGTCGCAACGCCCGAGGCGAACATCGCGCCGGTGACCCGTCGGTACCCGCGAGAACCCCGCCGATACCGCTCACGGTTGCCGACGCTCGGGGCGTCGTCGCGGGTGTCACTTGTCTCGATCATTCCGTCCGTAGACGGTACCCCACCCCCCGAACAGTCTGGACGTAGCTCGGGTCGCCCAGCTTGCTCCGCAGCGACGCGACATGAACCTCCAGCGTGTGCAGACTGCCCCGCCAGGTCGTCCGCCACACCTCCGCGAGCAGCTGTTCCCTGGTCACGGCATGACCTGGGCGTCTGGCGAGTGCTGCGAGCAGCTCGAACTCCTTGCGGGTCAGCGTGATCTCCCTGCCGGCAACCATCACCCTGCGGGCGTCGAGGTCGACCTCCAGCCCGCCGACCCGGACGCTCGGCCGGGAGGGCGTCGCGCGCATCGCGCGCCGCATGACCGCCTCGATCCTCGCCTGGAGTTCCGCCAGACCGAAGGGTTTGGTGATGTAGTCGTCCGCGCCGCTCCGCAGGCCGAGCACCCGTTCCCGCTCCTCGCCCCGGGCGGTCACCGCGATGATCGCCACCTCGCTGCGTGCCCGCAATTCGCGGCACACCTCGATGCCGTCCCGGTCTGGCAGTCCAAGGTCCAGCAGAACCAGGTCGACCGGAGCCGCTGCCAGTGCCTCTGCCGCGGTCGACGCCCTGGTGACCTCATGACCGTGCTGCCGCAGCGCGGTCTCAAGCGCCGCGGCAACCCGCAGATCATCTTCTACAAGGAGAACCTGCACGGACCGTAGCTTATGCGTCGATTCACACCCCTAGATAGGCGGCTCGGACACGATCATCATCAGCCAGTATCTTGGCCTCCCCGGACAACTGGACCGTCCCGCTCTCCAGGACGTAGGCCCGCGACGCGACGTCCAGCGCGGCGCTGGCATCCTGCTCGACCAGGAGGACCCCGGCGCCGGTCTCCGCGATGTCCGCCAGCCGCTCAAGGATCTCGTCAACGACCACGGGAGCGAGCCCGAGCGACAACTCGTCGATCAGCAGGAAATCCGGCCGGCCCATCAGCGCCCTGCCAATGGCACACATCTGCTGCTCGCCCCCTGACAGCGATCCGGCGACCTGGTCGAGCCGCTCGCCCAGCCGGGGAAACAGAGTAATCACCGGGGTCAGATCGGTACTCTTCACCCGCCATCCCCCCAGCCGCAGGTTGTCCCGGACGGTCAGGCCGGGAAACAGCCTTCGCCCCTCCGGGACGTGAGCGACGCCGGCCCGAGCAATCGCCTCGATCGAGGCTCCGCTCAGG
>JAFGOK010000549.1 GCA_016926535.1 Micromonosporaceae bacterium
ATGCTATCCGGTGACTGCACGTGATACCGTGCGATCGCGCTGGGCTATCCCAAGAAGGGACATCGTCGCGATGCTTCTGGAAATGCCGCTGGAGAATTCCGGGAAGGGCGTTGCGGTATTCGAGATCGAAAGTGCCATGGCAGGTTCGGATCTCGATCTTGTCGCACGGGACCACGGCGCCGTGACACGGGCCCGGCAGTCCCTCGACGAGGCGCTGAATGCCGTCAAGCCAGCGCTGGCCAAAGTCACCGAGGCCGTTCGGGAAATGGCACCGGATGAGCTGGAAATTGGCTTCGGGTTGAAAATCACCGGTGAGTCCGGCGTGATCATCGCCAAGGGAACGAGCGAGGTGAACTTCACCGTCCGGCTGGTCTGGAAACAGGCCTAGTGCTGGCCCCGTCCCGTGAGGCTTTCATCGTCCGGGTCCTCCTGGGAACGGACGGGGAACCGGCCGGGCTCGGGTTCCTCGTCGGTGAGCGGCACATCGTCACCTGCGCCCATGTGGTGAACGAGGCCCTCGGCCGGGACAAGTACTGCCGCGAGCCACCACGTGCCACCGCTCGGATCTGCGTCGATTTCCCCCTGCTCGGCGATGCCGAGGGCGCTCCGCTGCGAAGGTGCAAGGTGGCGGTCTGGGATCCCCCGCTGTCGATCGGACAATCCGGGCGCGATGTCGCCGGACTCGAACTGGTCGGCGTTGACCGGCTCCCCGACGCCGCTAACGCGGCCCAGCTGCTGTGCCAAGACGCTCTCCGCGACGCGCAGGTCAGCGTGTTCGGCTATCCAGGCAATCCGTCCCGGATGCTCTATGGCGGGTGGGTGACCTGTCAGCTACGCGGATCGGTCGGAGGTGGGCTGGTCCAACTCGACGCGGCAGACGGTTCGGCGCTCCGGACGCAGCTGGGTTACAGCGGGACGCCGGCCATCGTGGAGACCGAGTGGGGCGACGCGGTCGTCGGCATGGTCACCATCGCAAGCCGCGATGGCTCCGCTGGCGACGCTTATGCCGTGCCGATCGCGCACCTGGTCGAGGTCTGGCCCGAGGTACTGGCGGAGCTGACCCTTCCGGCCTGCCCGTATCGGGGGCTCCAGGCATTCACCGAGGCGGACACCGCTGCCGGGATCTTTGTCGGGCGAGAGGAAGAGATCGCCCGGCTGCGCACGATGGTGGACGAGCGACCGCTGGCGCTGGTGGTCGGTCCCTCCGGCGTCGGCAAGACTTCGTTGGTGCAGGCCGGTCTGACTCCGGCACTCCGCGCCGACGAGTGGGCCGTCGTGACGTTTCGACCCGGGAGTATGCCATTCGATGCGTTGGCGCGGGCCATGCTGGAGGCCGAGCATCCGGACGGCGGATACGGACTCGACGTTCTCGCGCAGCGCGCGGCCACGCTACGTCAGGACGGGCTGTGGCCGATGGGTGCCCGGCTGTCCCTGCTCGCCGGTCAGCCCATGGCCGTCGTGTGCGATCAGCTGGAGGATGTGTTCGCCGAGGACGTCGCAGACGGCGACCGGGTGGCTTTCCTGGACCGCATCACGGCCTGGCGTACGGACGGGCTCGCCACCTCGCGGTTCAAGCTCATCTGCACGATGCGGGCCGACTTCCTGCCTGCCCTGATCGAGTAACCCGGCCTGGGCCCCCGGATCCAGGACTGCCAGCTCAACGTTTCGCCGCTGTCGGTGCCAGCGCTGACCCGCGTCATCGTGGAACCGGCGCGGCTGGCCCAGGTGACATACGCGACGGGGCTGCCAGAATTGATCGCGCAGGATGCCAGCCAGGGCCCCGGGGGACTCCCGTTGCTGGAATTCACGTTGACCGAGCTCTGGGCGCAGCAACGCCGACGCCAGATCACCTTTGATGACTACCACACGCTGGGATGCGTGGTTGGAGTCCTGAACCGGCACGCCGAACGTGTCTACCGTGACCTGACCCGCCGCGTGGATGAGGCAACCATCCGGAGCGTGTTGCTGCGGATGGTTCGCAGCCGGGGCGGTGCGGGCACTGCCGTCCGTATCGTCGCCCGTCGCGAATCCTTCGGCGCGGATTGGGCTGTCGTGGAGGCGTTGGCAGAGCCGACCCGGCGCTTGGTGGTCCTCGGCCCGGACCGGCGTGGTGCCGCGACGCAGACCGCAGAGATCGCGCACGAGTCGCTGATTCGGGAGTGGCGTCGACTGTCCTCCTGGGTGAACGACGACGCGGACTTCCAGCGCTGGCTGGCCGTCGTGGAGGAACGTACCATTGACGACGAATTACTCTCCGACAGTCGCATCGGGGAGGCCCATCGGTGGCTCGCCGCACGCCCCACCGACGTGCCGCCTGAGGTGGTCGCTCTGGTCGAGCGCAGCACGTCCGCCCTGCAACGACGCATTCACGACTTGGAGGAGGCTCGCAGACACGCTGCGGACCTGCTCATTCGCGAGCGAATTCTGCGCGACGCCAATGCGTGCCTGGTCGCGGCGACCGGGGACACCGCGGTCGTCGAGGCGGTGCGTGGCGCCGTACGCCGGTTGCTCCCACCCGACACCCCGTGCGACGTCGTGCTGTTGGGAGACCAGTCCGCCCCGCCAGTCGGCTGTGGACCCGGCGTGCAAGTGGTGGCCACCGAAGCCTTGGACGACCGATGGTCGGATCAATTCGACGGCTACTCGCACGCGCTGTGGGTCCCGGTCGTCATGGGGCCTTCCCACACCCGTACTACCGGTGGATTTCTCGTCTTGGCCGCTCATGCTCTGATGGCGGGGCTCGAAGCTCCGGTCGAGATACTGGCGGCGCAAGCCGCTGCGGCGTTCGGGCGGATCGCCATGACAGACGAGGCCAATCTGCGCAGTCAGCTGGAGCGGGAGTTGACGATGCAGGCACTACACGACTCGCTGACCGGTCTGGCTAACCGGACGCTGTTCCTGGAACGGTTGCGCCAGGCGCTGCGGCGCAGGTCGCGGACCGGACTCGGGGTCGGAATAATGATCATGGATCTGGACGATTTCAAGGCTGTCAATGAAGTGTTCGGCCATGCCATCGGGGACAGCGCTCTGACTGACCTCGGCCAGAGGGTGGCCACGGTCGTCGGGGCGGGGCACACCGTGGCCCGGCTCAGCGGTGACGAGTTCGCAGCCCTGATGGACGGTGCCGACCGAGCCGAGTTGGAGCGCATGGCCCAGCGCGTGCTGGCGTCGACGGCCGAGCCGCTTGTCGTCAACTCCCACGTCGTGCGGCTGACCGCCAGTATCGGCCTGGCATGCGCCGATGCTGCCGGAACGGCGGAAGATCTGCTGGGTGAGGCCGAGGTCGCCATGAATGAGGCCAAGCGAGCCGGCGGAAACCAGTGGCGGCGCTGCCAGAGCGGGTTGCGCTCGCTGGCTGCGGCCCGGCTGGCCCTGCGGGACGGGCTGGAGCACGCAATGGTCAGGGAGGAACTCCGCCTCCATTACCAGCCAATCGTGGAGCTCCACCGGGGAAGGATCGTCGAGCTCCAGGCGCTCCTGCGCTGGATGCATCCAGAACATGGCCTGCTGACCCCGATGGACTTCATCCCGCTGGCAGAGGAAAGCGGCCTGAGCGTTTCTATCGGGACGTGGACGCTGGAACACGCGATCGCCGCAGCCAGCCGGTGGCAGCATCAGGCCGATGCCACGGGCC
>JAFGOK010000550.1 GCA_016926535.1 Micromonosporaceae bacterium
CGGTCCACGTCGGATCGGTGACCTGAAGGTGCCGAAACTCGTCGGAGTTCAATCCGACCGCTGCGGCCTTCACCCGCAGCGGCAAATCCTTGGTGACCAAGGTCACATCTCGCCCATCCGCGGCTAGCGCCAGCGCGACAGCCAGGATTCTCGCGTCGTTGGTGTCCGCCCGGAATCCGGAGGGCAGGACGTCCTGATCAGCATGATTGAGTTCGACCCAGAGGGTTCCACCGGCATCGTTGAGGGGCAGGGGCTGGTCCAAGCGACCATGCTTCACCCGCAGATCATCGAGGAAGCGAAGCGAACGGCGGGCGAACCACCCGAGTTCTGGGTGATGGCGTTTGGCCTCAATCTCGGAAATCACGACCAGGGGCAGGACGACTTCGTGCTCGGCGAATCGCAGGAAGGCCCCGGGATCAGCCAGTAGCACGGAGGTGTCGAGGACGATCGTGCGAATTGAGCCAGAGGTCTCGTCGGATGCCGGGGCTGTACCCGGGGTAGCGCTACGGCGGACGGTCACGGGGCTCTCCGACGGGCGGGCACCTCGCCGCCCGGCTCGCGTCTGCCGGCGCCCGGCACGGGGTCGGGTGCTGGCCCCGTGGCGTATCGTCGCGATCCGGGCCTCCCGGGTGGTCGGGTGCATCCCGGCCACACCATGACGCTAACCCGGACGCGCCCAAACTGCTAGATCTTGCATGGCATGGGCGCCAACCGAGCGGCAGCCGTATACGTCAGTAGGCTGAGGTCTATGGCACCGAACGACCAGCAGGACCCGATGCTCCCAGTTTCGCCTCCGGCGACGTCCCACCAGACCCACCACAACATGTGGGATCTGACAGCCAGACGGGCCGGCCAGTGCGGCTGCTTCTTCGATTTCGACGGGACACTCGCCCCGATCGGAGATGACCCGGAGGCCGTCGCCCCAGTACCCGGGACCCTGGATGCCCTGGGTCTGCTCGCAGACCGCGTCAAGCGGGTCGTCATCGTCTCGGCCCGGCCGGTCGACTTCCTGCGCCGTCAGCTTGGCGGTGTGCCCCTGCTCTCCTTCTTCGGGCTGTACGGCCTGGAGTGGCAGACCGGTTCAGAGCCAGTCCGCACCCACCCGGAGGCAGAGCCGTACCAGTCGATCATGAAGGGCCTGGCGGCCGAGGCCGACCAGGAGCTCCCGGCCGAGGTGCTGGTCGAGTACAAGCGCCTTTCGGTCGCCCTGCACTACCGGATGGCCCCGCACCTGCGCACGCAGATCGAGCAGTGGGCGGCCGGGCGAGGAGAGCGCCACCAGTTGCGGGTCCAGGCCGGCCGGATGGTCGTCGAGCTGAAGCCCCCGATCGGCAGAGACAAGGGCAGCGTCGTCGCAGAGCAGATCAGGGATCTGTCGTGCGCCTGGTATTTCGGGGATGACCTCTCAGATCTCCGGGCGTTCGCCGCCCTGGATGCCAGGCAGTCAGCCGATCCCTCGTTCCTCGGCGTCCGCGTGTCGGTCGCTAACGCGGAGAGCGGCCACGCGCTCCGGCCGGTCGCGGATCTCTGTCTCGACGCTCCGGAGCGCGTCCCCGGCTTCCTGACCGACATGGTCACCGTCCTGGCTCCGCGAGCCGTCACGCCCTGACCAGCATCGACGCCCCGGGGGCTGCGCTTCGTGGCTGCGCTTCGTGGCTGCGCCCGACGCCTACGTCCCGTAGCGCCGCTCCCGGTTGGCGAACGACCGCAGAGCACGGAGGAAGTCGACCCGCCGGAAATCCGGCCAGTTGGCATCGCAGAAGTAGAACTCCGAATGGGCACTCTGCCAGAGCATGAACCCGGAAAGACGCTGCTCCCCGCTGGTCCGGATGACCAGATCCGGATCGGGTTGCCCTGCGGTGTACAGGTGCTTGGCGATGTGATCGGTCTCCAGGATCTCGGCGAGCTCCTCGATCGAGGTACCGGCGGCCGCATGCTCGTGCAGCAACGATCTGACAGCGTCGGCGATCTCCCTCCGGCCGCCATAGCCGATGGCCATGTTGACCCGGACGCCGCCACGATGCGACGTGCTGCGGTCTGCTGCCGCCTTCAGCGGCAGGGCGGCCCGCGCTGGCAACAAGTCCAGCGCTCCAACGATCTGGAGCTGCCACGGACTGCCGGGCTCTGAGAGGTCACAAGCAAGATCAACTATGATCTTGAGCAAAGGATCAAGCTCACCGGCTGGTCTGCCGAGGTTATCGGTCGAGAGGAGCCACAGCGTCACAACCTCGACCCCTGCGGCATCGCACCACCGCAACAGATCTTTGATCTTGGCAGCACCGACCCGGTGTCCATCATTGGGGTCCCGGTACCCCATCTCCTTGGCCCAGCGGCGGTTCCCGTCGACGATCACTCCGACATGCCGCGGATGTGCCCTGCCCGCCAGCTGGCTGGTCAGGCGACGCTCGTACGCGGTGTACACCAGGTCTCGCAGCCCCACGCTCGCAGCGTAGTCAGGCTGGCCCTGCTGAGAAAAACCGCCGATGTCCGGATACCCCGAATCAGGTATCCGGACATCGGCTAGATCGGCCGATCAGGCCAGCCCGAGACGGGTCTTGAGCGTTTCGAGCTCCGCCCCCAACTGGGCCGGCAGCCGGTCGCCAAACTTCGCGAACCATTCCACGATCTGCGGGATCTCGGCAGCCCATTCCGCCGCATCGACGTTCAGCGCCTCCACGAGATCCTGCTTCGTGATGTCCAAACCGGTGGTGTCCAGCGAGTCGATCGTCGGGACCCGGCCGATCGGGGTGTCGATGGCGTCGGCAGTCCCCTCGACCCGATCGATGATCCACTTAAGGACCCGGGAGTTGTCCCCGTAGCCCGGCCAGATGAAGCGACCTTCGGCGTCCTTCCGGAACCAGTTGACGTAGAACACCCTCGGCAGGTTCGCGGCGACGGAACCGTCTCGCGGGCCCTTCGCCATGTCGATCCAGTGCTGGAAGTAGTCCCCGGCGTTGTAGCCGATGAACGGCAGCATGGCCATGGGGTCGCGCCGCACGACTCCGACCTTGCCGGCAGCGGCGGCCGTGGTCTCACTGGAGGTTGTCGACCCGAGGAACACCCCGTGGTTCCAGTCCCTGGCCTCGGTGACCAGCGGAATCGTGCTGCGTCGCCGCCCGCCGAACAGGATCGCCGAGATCGGAACGCCGTCGGGGTTGTCGTACTCCGGAGCA
>JAFGOK010000001.1 GCA_016926535.1 Micromonosporaceae bacterium
AATTCCTCGCTCTCGTACAGCCCGCCGCCCCAGACCCGCAGGTAGTTGACGTTCGCGGCGATAGCCTGGGCGAACCGCTCCGCCAGTCGGGCTCGGTCGACCCTGGTCGGAAAGCAATCATCTGGGATCCAGTTGACCCCGCGCACGAACACCGGCAGATCGTTGACCACCAGGGTGAATCCAGAGCCAGCGGCATCCCGGCTGGTGTCCAGGCGCACCGACCGGAAACCAACCTTCTTCTGCCAGGTATCCAGGGTGCTGCCACCATGGGACAGCCTGACCTCCAGGGAATAGCGGTGCTGCTCGCCGTGGCCAACGGGCCACCACAACTGCGGTTGATCAACGACCATCGACAGCCGGGCCTCTGATACCCCCGGCGGGATAGTAGTCTCTGCCAGAACACCCGCGATCTCGGCTGTGACCAGCAATGGTTCGTCACCGGCCCGCTCGACGGCAATGTTCAGATCGACCGTTCCTGATTCCGGAACGACGGTCACCAGGGGGAGAACGCGGGCCAGGCGCGCAACCGACCAGGATTCCAGCCCAATGGGACGCCAGATTCCAGCCGTGACGAGGGTCGGCCCCCAATCCCAGCCGAAATTGCACGCCATCTTGCGAATGAAGTTGAACGGTTCATCAAACGCATGCGGGCGGTCGCCCAATTCCTCCCGCAGCGCTTCGGCGTACCGCCTCGCCGCGTCAAACCGAACAGACAACCGGTTCATCCCGGCGCGCAGGAGCGGCTGAACGTCAAAGCGATATGACCGGTGCATATTGAACGTACGCCCCAGCTCGATCCCGTTGAGGGTCAGCGTCGCCACGGTGTCCAGCCCGGAGCAGACCAGGTCGACCCGATGCGCCCCGGCATCGGACCACTGGAACTCAGTCTCGTACACCCAGTCCGTCCGCCCGATCCAGTCAAGGTGCTGCTCGTTGTCGTCCAGATACGGATCGTCTATCAACCCGGCGGCCAGCAGGTCGGTATGAACACATCCGGGAACCGTCGCCTGGATTGGCCCGCCCCCCGTGTTGCCACCGGTGATGAACGCCGGTAGGCCGACGGCTTCGGACGGCAGGGTTTCGGCGACGGGAACGACGGTCCAGGCGTTATGCAACGGGCAAAATTCATTCATGTCGATGAAACTCCTGGTGTTGTGGATCGCACGCCCGCCCCGAGCCGTGAGTACGGTCGAAACCCAGCCAGCCCCATGAGGATATGGCACGTGTTTACTGAACCGGATAAGTGATCCGTATCACATGTCGCAACTTCAACCAACACCGGCCAGCGGCGAAGAGGGCGATCCATATGGCAGCCAATGGTGTGGTAGATATATCGGCCGTTTCCACACCATATAGCCCATGTCAATATGGCCGAGCATACGGCATCACGACGGGAAACTCCCAGAAACGGCCCTGATGCCCCGCCTCGCATCGCCCGGTCCGCAGAATCGAGGACCTCATCGCTGAACCGGAACTAGTACCATTGGACGCTGGCAACAGCGGGCCGTCACCGAGGTCCGCCCCGTCAACACAGACAAGATCACAAGGAGATCGCGTGAAGCGGCCGACGATCGCCGATATCGCCAAGCGAGCCGGCGTCTCGAAAGGCGCGGTCTCGTACGCGCTCAACGGCCATGCCGGTGTCTCTGAGACGACACGAAAGCGCATCCTTGCCATCGCGGAGGAAATCGGCTGGAGCCCCAACACCGCGGCGAGGGCGCTGTCCGGCTCCGTCGCGTTCGCCATTGGCCTGCCCCTGTGCCGCCCGGCCCGGACCCTCGGGAGCGAGCCCTTCTTCATGGAGCTGGTCTCCGGCCTGGAGACGGAACTCTCGACGCGGTCATACGCGCTCACCATGCAGGTCGTCGCCGATGTCAAGGCCGAGATCGCCCTGTACCGCCGGTGGTGGGCCGAGCGCCGCGTCGACGGTGTCATTCTCGTCGATCTCCACGTCAACGACCCGCGGGTTCCAGTGGTTATCGAACTCGGGCTACCAGCCGTCATCATCGGCAATCCCAGTGGCATCGGCGGGCTGACCGGCGTGTGGTCCGATGACGCCGGAGCGCTGACCGAGACGGTCGAGTACCTCGTCGCTCTCGGCCACCGCCGGATCGCCAGGGTCACCGGCCTGCCGGACCTGCTGCACACCAGGATCCGGGATGACGCCTTCACCGCGATCCGTGAGCGCCTCGGTCTGGCGGAGGCGGTCATCCACCCCGCCGACTACACCGGCGAGGAGAGCGCCCGCGTCACCAGGCGGTTGCTCAGCTCGGCCCACCGCCCGACCGCTGTCATCTATGACAACGACATCATGGCCGTCGCAGGGCTGGCCGTCGCGCAGGAGATGGGCGTGCGGGTTCCTGCGGACCTGTCGATCGTCGCATGGGATGACTCTCCACTGTGTAAGCTCGTCCACCCCTCTCTGACCGCGGTCAGCCGGGACATCCCCCGGTACGGCGCGCGCGCGGCCAGGCAACTCCTCGCGGCCATCTCCGGCGCCCGCATCGAGAACTACCAGGATGCGACACCCCGGCTCGTCCCGCGGGGCAGCACGGCCCCGCCGACCCAGACTGCCCCGCCTGCCCCGGCCGCCCCGCCGACCCAGACTGCCCAGACTGCCCAGCCGGATCGGGCGTAGCAGGCCATCACCGGATGTCACAGGCGTTGGCTACAGTGCCGGCATGGTTCTCGACATTCTGGATCTCCTGCCCGCGGCATGGCGAACGCTGCTGACCCCCCACCTCGACCTTGAAACAATCACACGCCTCAACACGTTCGTCGATGGTGAGTACGCGGCCCAGACCGTGTTCCCGCCGCGCGCAGATCTCTTCTCGGCGTTCCGCCTGTGCCCGCCGGAGGCGACGAGGGTACTGATCCTCGGCCAGGATCCCTATCACAAGCCCGGCCAGGCCCACGGGCTGAGCTTCAGTGTCCGGGATGGTGTTCCGGTCCCGCCCTCTCTGCGGAACGTCTACAAGGAGCTCCAGGATGACCTCGGCGTGCAGCCACCCCGCAGTGGCGACCTCACCCGGTGGGCGACCGAGGGTGTCCTTCTGCTCAACGCCGTCCTGACGGTCCGCCAGGGCAAGCCGGGCTCGCATGCGGGCAAGGGCTGGGAGCATTTCACCGATGCGACGATCCGCGCCCTCGACCAGCGCGAGCAGCGGATGGTGTTCGTCCTGTGGGGTGCGTACGCGCGCAAGAAGGCGTCACTGGTCACGGGCTCCCAGCATGTGACGATCGAGGCCGGGCACCCCAGCCCGATGAATCCCGCCGGTTTCCTGGGAAGCCGGCCGTTCAGCAAGATCAATGCGGCCCTGACAGGGGCGGGGCTGCCGGCCGTCGTGTGGAGCTAGCCCAGGTCCGCAGAAGTCCTGTCACGGTTGGGTTGGCCTGGGG
>JAFGOK010000551.1 GCA_016926535.1 Micromonosporaceae bacterium
CCCTGAAGAGCCGCTACGGGTATTGAGAGGCCCCGGACCGGGCACGACCCCGGTCATCGAACCCCCGCCGCGGGGACACCGGCGTCCCAGATGAGCGCCCCGGCGGCATCGCCGGGAACCGGCCGGGAGAACCAGTAGCCCTGGCCGTAGGCCGCGCCGAGTTGCCGGAGGCGGTCGCGCTGTTCCCTGGTCTCGATCCCTTCGGCGATCAGGTCGAGTCCGAGGTTGTCAGCCATCAGGACGATGGTCCGGACGAGTTCTGCGCTCCTGCGGTCGATCCCCAGCCGGGAGATGAACGAGCGGTCGATCTTGAGTGCGTCGATGGGGAGTTGATGCAGGACCTCCAGCGAGGAGTACCCCGTACCGAAGTCGTCAACATGCAGCTCGATGCCCCAGTCATGGAGGGTCTGAAGGATCTTGCACGCGGCATCGACATTACTCATGACGACCCCCTCGGTGATCTCCATCGAAAGGCACTGCGGAGAAAGGCCAGCCTCCCGCAGGGCCGTGTCGAGGTCCCCGAGAAGACTGTCGTGCCAGAACTGCTTGTTGGAGACGTTGAAGCTGACCCGCACCCGCTCTCCGAACGGGCTGGTCTGCCGCCACTCCCGGATCTGCCGGCAGACCTCGACGATCGTCCATCGGCCAATCGGCACGATGAGCCCGGTCTGCTCCGCGATCTGAAGGAACGCCCCAGGACTCAGCAGCCCGTTGGTGGGATGCCGCCACCGGATGAGGGCTTCGAAGGCCAGCCTCGCCCCGGTCTTCAGGTCGACGATTGGCTGGTAGTGCAGCTCCAGCCCTCCCTCCTGCAACGCCCGTCGCAGGTCGGCGGCGGTCTGGAGGCGGTTGACCGCTCTGGCGTGCATCTCGACGTCGAAGACCGCATGCGAGCCCTTCTCCCGGGACTTCGCGCAGTTCATCGCGATGTCGGCGTCGCGGAGCACGTCCTCGGCGCACTCGTACCCGGTCGAGCTCAGCGTGATCCCGATGCTCGCGGTGATGACGACTTCCTGGCCGTCAATGACGAAGGGGGCTGCCAGCGCCGCGTGCAGGCGTTCAGCGACCGCGCCGATGCCGCACCATTCCTCGATGCCATCCAGCAGGACGGCGAACTCGTCGCCGCCGAACCGGGCAACGGTGTCCACCTCGCGCAGGCCAGCGCCGATCCGCTCAGCCGCCTTGACCAGGATCTGGTCTCCGGTCGCATGACCAAGACTGTCATTGATCACCTTGAACTCGTCAAGATCGATGACAAGAACCCCGAACCGGTAGTCCGAGCGTCGCTTCGAGCGTCCCAGCAACGGCCTGAGCTGATCCAGAAACAGTGTCCGGTTCGGCAGCCCGGTCAGGGAGTCGTAAAACGCCGCCCGGTGCAGCCGCGCCTCCTGCTCCCGCTGCTTGGCCAGCACGGCGTCATGGTTGAGTGCGACCGTCAGCAGGGCGGCCCATTCATTGGCCGCCTCGCGCCCGGTCAGGGTGCTGCCCTCAATGGCCCCGACGGTCGCGAGCATCCCCCAGTCACTTTCGTTGATCTTGACCCTCGCCACGAATACCACGTCCTCAGGCGCCTCGCCGGCCAGGGCCAGCATCTCGCGAGGGGGAAAGGCCCCGACGTCGCGATCGCCCTCCGGCAGCGCTGGCGCCAGGCCATCGCGGGTGAACGTGCCCGCGATGGTCAGGACCGGCGCCCCGGCCGGCGCCACCCCGTCCCGCCACAGGCCCAGGCAGCCTGCGCGCATCGTGGTGCACCTGAGCCAGCGAAGGTCGCGCGGGTCCTCCTCATGGCTGCGCAGCAGCCCCATGCTGACCTCGTACTGGGTATCCATGGTGTTGTGGACATAGATGGTGTTGCTCAGCAACCCCCGGGCCTGGCTCTGCGACAGACCCAGGATCATGTCGTGCGTGCACTCCTCCACCCGCAGCATGGTCTCCGTTTCCGAGGTCCCTGACCCCGCCGCCGCGTGGAAGGCAGCGGCGCAACGGCCGTAGTCCCTGACCGCGGCAACGATCTCCAGCAGGCTCTCCGGCCGGGGCCGGAGGCGGTAGAGGGCATCCAGGGACTGCCGCACCCGCATCCCATCCGGCGCCGGTGCGCCAGCGACCACGGTGTCCAGGGCGCTGGCGATCTCCTCCGTCGCCCCGGCCAGGACCGCGCGATCGGCGAGGTCAACCATCTCCGTGCCTGGCAGCAGCGTTGTGGTCAGCCGGTCGATCAGCCCTGCGATCAGCCGGTCTGGCGACTCACCCTGCGATCTGGCGTCGGCGGTGACCACCGGCAGGGCCGTCGGGCCGGAGCAGCCGCAGGACTCCCTGGCGACGAACGAGGTGGCGACGTAGTGCCGCTCAGTTGCGACATCCTCGCCGTCGAGTTGCCGGAGCAGGAGCGAGACCGCCCGATGCCCGATGCTCTCAAACGGCTGCCGGACACTGGAAAGGCTCGGGCTGAGATACGGTGCCATCTCCATGTCGTCGAACCCGACCACCGCCATGTCCTGCGGCA
>JAFGOK010000552.1 GCA_016926535.1 Micromonosporaceae bacterium
ACTGTGGTGGTATCGGCTTCGGCCTCGTACGGAACGGGCCCGAGTTGGGTTCTGGCCGGGGTCTTCGACGGGGTCGAAACCGAACTGCGGAGCGTGCCGGACGACGTGCCCCCAGCCCCACCGGTGGTGGGACCGACCGTCGGGCCGGTGGTGGGATCAGTGGTCGGGCCAGTGCTCGGCGATCCCGCTGGGGTTGGCCCGTTCGGCAACGCCAGGCTCCCGCTCGTCCGGTTGTCCGGGGGCGGGCCAGGATCGAAGTTGGGTACGAGAGCGACCAGCCCGACCGGCACTCCGGCGGTCAGGCCAAGCCCGGCGAGAACCACAGCAACCGTCCCCGCAAGCCTGCGACGCGGTTGCTCATCGGAAGTGCCGTCATCCGCGCCCATGGTTCTCCTACGGCTGCCAAGGAACGCCCTCGGACACTGAATCAAGCCAGAAGTGGCCGGGAGAAAGATACCCGCACAACGCGGCCACGGTCCAGACCATGGTTGGTCGAAAGCCCCACCGCGCAGTACCGCGATAATCCAACGAGATAAACTCACGATCATGGCAAAGCGGGCTGTCGAAGTGTACGAATGTGACCGGTGCGGCAAGGAACCCGCACACACCTGGACCATCACCGGTCCCGACGGCGCTTCCCGGGAAATCGAGCTCTGCGACAAGCACGCCGCACCAATCGCCAACGCGTACGCACTGGCGCGTCCGGTTCCCAAGAAAGCAGCCAGAACCGGCCAAGGCCATGGCCGTCGCCGGGCCTCAGGCAAGCCCGCGGCAGCCGCGGCGCAAGCGGTGCCTGCTGCCCAGTCAGTGCCTGCTGCCCAGTCGGTGACGGCGCCAGCCCCGGCAGCGCAGCAGGCACCGACCCCTCTGGACTTCCCCATCGTGCTGCCGAAACCCGGCCCCCAGCCGATCTGGCGCTGATCTGCGGGCAAGGGGGGCTGATCCGCGGGCAGGGCGGAGCACAGTCAGACCAACATGCACTGACGCAGTGCACCAAAATGGCCGTCATCCAGCCCGCTCGCAGCGAGATAGCGCTCCACCGATCCGTGCCGCTGGCGGAAATCTGCCAGAAACAGCTCCATGGCCTCCGCGGGAGCCGCCAGCGCAAATGGCGGGACCTCTGCGGCGAGCGCTGCTGGATTGGTGCGGCGCAGCCAGTCGGCGAAACGCCGCAAACCGCTGACGCTGAGGGCGTAGTCCTTCGCGATGTCCGTATCCGTCACCCCGAGGACCGCCAGGATCAGGGCGCAGATCACTCCAGTCCGGTCCTTGCCAGCCAGGCAGTGCACCACGACCGGCGCGTCGCAGCGGTCAATGATCATGCCGACGACCCGGCCGATGTCGCGCTGCGCCTCGATCGCCATGTCCCGGTAGCGGTCCGCCAGCCACCTCGCCCCGCCCTCCGCGCTGGTTTCGGGATATGGAATACCCACCCAGGGTGTGTGTTCCAGGCAGATATTGTGGTAGCCGTCAGCGGCAGATCCAGACCATCGACCGTCACGGGCAATCTCGCACGGTCTTCGAAGGTCGATGACCGTACGGACCCCCAGGGTCTCGAAGGCGTTCCGGTCCGCGCCGTCGAGCTGGTCCAGCGAGTCCGACCGGAACAGGCGCCGCCACCGAACCCTCCGGCCATCGCGCCCGACGTACCCCCCGATATCCCGGAAATTGAACAGCTCCGCAAAGGGCAGAATGCGCGCCGGGGATGTCGACTCCATCAGTTCACCCTAACCAGTACGGCGAGAGTCCCGGACGTCGCGGCCGAGTGCAGGTGAATGCCCGAATCGCCCGAACAGAGTCCCAAATGAGGATAGACCCCACTGCGGAGCGACCGGCAATCTGGGCCGGCGGGACCTGGTTCGGCTCCGCAACCCTGCTGCCGGTCGCTCCATCCGACCATCACGCCGCTTGGACGCGATCAGGCCTTCCCAGTGATCACCTCGTTGGTCGCAAGGCTCTTCGTGCGGGTTTCGATGCTCGTACGCAGCGTTGCCACCTCACTGTCCACTGTCGCCCGATCGGCGCTGTCCAGGGTGCCAAGCACGCCGCTGATCGCCGTCAGGGACCGCGTCGCCGCGCCACTGGCGAACAGCTCCTGATACAGCTCGCGGTAGGCCTTCTCATACACCTCGTGGAAAGCCTCGGCCGCGAGGAAACGCTCCTTGAGGGCATTGCCGCCGAACATGCCTCCGCGTTGGCCGCGATCGCCCTCGTCATCGTTCCCTTCTGGCATGCCTGGGAAGCCGCCCTCGGGCATCTGACCGCCCTCGGGCATACCCGGGAAGCCGCCCTCGGGCATGCCTGGGAAGCCACCCTCGGGCATCTGACCGTCGCCACCAGCCTGCTGGCCTGCTGCCCGGGATCCGCCCATCGTCATGTTGTCGTACGGACCGGCGGTCGCAGAGCCGTTGAAAGTCAGGTTGAGGTCAGCGGTCACGACCGTGAACCGCTTCGTGTCCAAGCTGTACCACAGGTAGTAGTTCTTGCCCGGACCAGCCATGTCGTCGAAATTCAT
>JAFGOK010000553.1 GCA_016926535.1 Micromonosporaceae bacterium
ATCGGCGTCGCCAGCAGCAGCGGGCACGGGGTCGCGACGACGAGAACGGCAACCGCCCTGGTCGGGTCGCCCGCCAGCAGCCACGCGAGACCTGCGAGCAGCAGTGCCAGGGGAAGGAATGCCGTCGCGTAGCGGTCGGCAAGACGGACCATGGGGGCACGGTCGGCGTTGGCCTGCCGAGCCAGCCGGACGATCCCGGCGTAGGTGCTGTCATCGGCGGTCGCGCTCGCCACCAGACCAAAGGCAGGGCCAGCGTTGACGGCGCCGCTGAGCACCAGGTCTCCGGCATCCCGGTCGACCAGTCGCGACTCCCCGCTCAAGACCGACTCGTCCAGAACGGCCGGCCCCTCCGCCTTGCCGTCAACGCCGACGACCTCCCCCGGACCGATCAGCAGCCGGTCGCCGATCACGATCTCCGCGGCGGCGACCACCTCGACCTGCCCGTCCGTCCTCCGACGTCGGACCGTCTGCGGCGCATGGGCCATCAACAGGCTGAGATCACGCGCGGCGCGGCGGGCGGCATAGGCCTCCAGCAACTGCCCGGTCGCCAGCATGGCCGCGATCAGCACTCCGGCGAGGTACTCCGCGACGGCGATGCTGCCGAGGAGGGCCAGCACGGCGATCAGGTCAGCGCCGAATCTGCCACGGCGCAGCATCCTGACGACCACGGCCATCGCCGGGACCGCCGCGACGGCTGTCGCGGAGGCCCAGACAGCGTCGGCCCAGCCCTGCCGATCGAGTAGCCAGAGCGCACCCCCGACGGCGAGCGCGGCTGTCGCGGCGATGGCCATCGCCCACTCCGCGACCAGGCGGCCGGGCACTGCCGCCCCGGAACCGGGTCCCGCAGGTCCAGCGCTCATGCCGTCACGCCTGGGTTACCTCAAGGACAACCTTGTCTGCGGTCACCTCTTGGATCGAGACGTTGAGGCCGCCGGCCTGGGTCTGCTGATCGGTGTCCCCGGCGGGCAGGACGATCTCGTTTCCGCTGACGTCAAGGGTGACCAGGTCGTTCTCGACTGAGACGAGCTTCACCGAAACCCCGAGGACGGAGGCTTCTGCCTCGACACCCCGGTCGAACGTCACCGTGCAGGTGTTGAGATTGCAGGAGACGTCGGCGCCCTCGCTGGAACAGCCTGCGGACAATCCGATCGCAAGTGCCGCGACCGCCACGACCGCACCGAATCGGGGGGTGACGTTACGTCCGATCATGAGGTGATCACATCCAAACGAATGACCCGTGAACTTGAGACAGATCATTCAGCATATTATTATTTTCGAAGTTGCGCAACTAACTAAGTGTAAAAAATGGGGCACATCTCCGTTGCCCAATCGACGCGCTGACATGACACCGGCGGTCCCCCTGGGGTGGTGCCGGCGATCGGACAGCCGCCGGCACCACCCCAGGGACTCACCCCGCCCGAGCCAGGGCGCCTACGCCAGCGGGAGCTCCGCGATCCCCGGCCATGGCGACGCTCGGGCCGACGTAGCGCGGACGCTCGCCCGCAGGGCTCGCCCCTGTAACGCAGGAACGGATGGCGAATGATTGGCCGAAAAAGGGCACGCGAATAGACATGATGGATAACTCCCTCTCAATTGCCAGGCGATTGTCAGGCGATCCCAACAATAGGAGTGACAAGACCTCCGGAATGCCACCGGCGAGCTCAACTCACAGAGATAGGTTATCCGTGGGGTACGACATTTTCTCGTGCTTTACCCCGCTGCCGGCGAGGCCGCCGGCCGGGGGATCTACCAGCGCACCCCGCTCAACCGTTGCTGTGGCTCGGTCTCGGTGTCTCTCTGGCACTCCATACACATCGCTGCCTGTGGCAACGCCGCCAGACGCCGCAACTCGATCGGGGTGCCGCACCGCACGCACCTGCCATACGTGCCCAACCGCATGCGCTGCAACGCGGCCTCGATGTCGTTGAGCGCCCTGCGCGCCGCTGCCGCGATCACCGTCGTCACTTCAGCTCTGGCGCTGTCGGCACTGGCGTCAACATCCTCCACGACGCCAACACCGAGATGCCTCACCGCGTCGTCCTCCTCCGCTGCCAACTCGGCGAGCTGGTCCAATCGGAACTGCCGCTGCTCCTCCAGAATCCGGCGGAGCCGGGGGAGTTTGGCTTCGAGATCGGCCCCGCGACCGGACGTTGACCTGTGCTTGGGGACAAACGTTGCGATGTTCGGCATAATCGCCTCCATCAGGATCTCAAGGTCCACCCTTGAGATGATCCCTATCTCCGCTGAAAAGCATCTGTGTCCTGCGTTGATTTCTCCTGGCTATCTGGTTGCCGAAACCGAGCAGGCCGGCGCCCTGGCCGCCTGCCGCCGGCTCCCGGCCATCTGCCGTCAGCACCCTGGCCATCTCCCGGTCGACATTAGGCACCTCATGAGCAACCGGCCTGCCATCCCGCTGATGACGTTGGTTCGATGTCATTGACTCCTGCGTGGCTCCGCTCGTGGGACATGCGTGCGGAGGTAGGTCAATGGTGCTGGTACCGCTGTGGATGCGAGTCGCGGCGGCAGGGGTCGTTTCTGTTGCCGCAGGCGGAATTGTGACGACAGCGCTGTTCGTGCCAACACTGCCACTTCGTCCCCTCTCCAAACCTGCTCCGGCCCCGGATCACAACACCCATTCCCTCGTTCAGGTGCCCCTCGGCGTCGGGACGACAACGGTGACGCTCGACGATGGCAGCACGGTCGCCCTCCCGATTCCGCTGGCGGAGCTGGCAGCCGACTCCAGGGTCGTCGATGTCTCTCGGGTCGACGCAACGACCTGGCGGGTGACCGGTTCCCTCCCGGAGAGCTCCGTCGCCGCCGTGAGCGGCCTTTCCACCAGCTCGGACGTCCTCATGCAGGCCAGCGACACCAACGACACCTACTGGTCGTTGCTGTGGGCACTGAAGAACAGCGGCGGCAGCGTCGGCGGATTCGATGCTCGCGAGGACGCGGACGTTGACGGCGTCGAGGCCAACCAGAAGTCGACCGGTATCGGGGTCGTCGTCGCGGTCGTCGACTCGGGAATCCAACCAGACCACCCGGATCTGCCACGACTGTGGCAGAACGACAACGAGATCTGCGGAAACGGAGCCGACGACGACCGGAACGGCTACGTCGACGACTGCGCGGGGTGGGACTTCCTGAATCAGGACAACACGCCGTACGACCGGAATGCCAGCAATGAGCTCGTTTCATCCTGACGTTTGCGCTGGTGGGGCATTGATTTGATGGGAAGTCAACTTCGCCTCTCGCCCAGCTCAGGGGCA
>JAFGOK010000554.1 GCA_016926535.1 Micromonosporaceae bacterium
GCCCGAACAACAGGCCCTGCCGGCAGGGCAACCAAAACGAAACCGCTTCCAGACCGAAAAATGAGCATCCGATCGCCTGACTGCCGATGAACTCCGATGGTGGTGCCGGCGCGAGCGCCGGCACCGGCCTCGGGGTCACAGCGGGCCGGCCCCGCGAGGGGGATGCAGATGCGCCATGTGCTGTTTATTGATGATCAGCCCGGTATTCTTTCCGGCCTGGAGCGGATGCTCTGCCCGATGCGATCCCAGTGGCGCATGACGTTCGTCTGCCATGCCTCCGAGGCGATCGACGTGCTTTCGGCAGAGCCGGTGGACGTGATCATCTCCGACATGCGCATGCCGGACGTCGACGGGGTCGCCTTGCTGCGCGAGGTTCGCGCACGCTGGCCGGAAACTGTCCGGATCATCCTGTCTGGATACGCTGACCAGGGCGCAGCGCTGCGAAGCGTTCCAGTCGCGCACCAGTTCCTGGCGAAGCCGTGCGATCCGGCGGTCCTCTCCGCAAAGGTCCAGGATGCCTTTGACCTCCAGGATCGGCTCTCCCGCCCCGAGCTGCGCCGGCTGGTCGGTGGGCTGAGCGCGCTACCGAGCGCACCTCGGTCCTTTTCAGCCATCACCGAGGCCCTCTCCGAACCAGAGGTCAGCCTGAAGAACGTCGCATCGATCATCGAGCGGGACCCCGGCTGCGCGACGAAGCTGCTCCAGCTGGTCAACTCGGCGTTCTTCGGCCTGCCCCGCCAGGTGACCCGCGTCAGCGAGGCCGTGGCGTACCTCGGCGCTTCCCGGGTCCGGGACGTTGTGCTCGCGGCTGAGGTAGCCGACATGTTCCACTGCTCGACCCCCGACCTGGCCATGATCGTTCAGGAGGTCAACGAGCACAGCGCCCTCGTCGCAACCGAGGCCAGGCAGCGCGTCAAGCCGAGATTCGCCCATGACGCGTTCACCGCCGGGATCCTGCACGATATCGGTCGCCTCGCCCTGGCGACGATCGCTCCGGAGACCTACGGCCCGATCGAACGGAAACGGCAGGCCGGCGCGGATCTCGTGCAGCTGGAGAACGCGGCGTTCGGTGCGAACCATACCGATGTCGGCGCCTATCTGCTCCGCTTGTGGGGATTGCCCCTGTCCCTGATCGACGCGGTCGCCCGGCATCACGATGAGGAGACCCTTTCGCCCGACGACCATCCGATCGTCGTGGCGGTCGCGGCTGCGGAAGCCGCGGCGGAGGCCGCTGCCACCAGCGTGGACGGCCAGAGCGGCGGCACAGACAGCGGCACAGACAGCGGCACGGACGGCCAGGTGGATCTCATTTCGGAGGCCAGCAGTGGGTAGCTCGCGACAGTTGCCACGGGTCCTGTTCGTCGACGATCAGGAGAAACTGCTCGAAGGACTGTCCCGCCAGATCCGGGGAGTGGTCGATCCTACGCTGATGACGTCCCCGATCGCAGCCGCCGAGCTGCTGGAACGCAGTACGAACGGGGAGTCCTTCGCCGTCATCGTCTCCGACATGCGGATGCCGGAGATGGACGGGGCGGCGTTGCTGCGCCACGCCAAGACAGTCTGCCCGGACACGACGAGAATCCTGCTCACCGGCTACACGGACATCAACAACGCCATCACTGCGGTCAACGAGGGCAGCATCTTTCGCTTCCTGACCAAGCCGTGCAGCACCCCGAGCCTGCACGCCGCCCTGGCCGACGCCGTCGAGTACCACAGTGTCCTGCGCGATCGGCGGGAGCTGCTGGAACGAACCCTGCGCGGAGCGGTGGAGACCCTGGTGGAGACCCTTGCGATGGCCCACCCCGCCGCCTTCGCACGAGCGTCTCGGCTACGCCGACTCACCAGGGAGACTGCGGCGAAGCTGGGGCTGCCCGAATCGTGGCAGGTTGAGGTCGCGGCGCAACTCGGGGAGATCGGGGTCATCACGCTCCCTCCGGAAGCCCTTGAGGCCCTGACCCGGGGCACGCCCTCGAATGCCGCGATCGCCCGCATGCTCGACGACTTGCCGAGCATCGCCGTCGACCTGCTCAAGCGGATCCCGCGGCTGGAGGATGTCCTGGACATCGTGCAGGCGCAGCAGCCGGTGGACCGCCCGGACGCAGCGAGACTGCTCGACGCCAGCGACGCCAGCCGGCTGCTCCAGGCGATCCGGGAGTACGACGCGCTGACCGCCCAGGGATACCCGCCGGAAAACGCCATCGGGGTCCTGCAACAGCGAAAGCACCACGCGAAGCACCTCGTCGACGCGCTGCGAGACGTGGTCGCGGCTGAAGCGTCCGGGGAGATCCGCGAGATCGACGTCGGACTCCTGCGCCCGGGGCTGGTCCTCGCGGCGGATCTGCGCAGTAACAAGGGAATGCTCCTGGTCAAGCACGGCCATGTGCTGACCGAGGAGTTGCTGGCGCGGATCCGCAATTTCGAGCGTCTCGGCGGGCTGGACGGACGCCCCCTCATCGTCCTCGACCCGAAGTAGTGGTCTGCGTGGTCGCTGTAACCGGATGGGCCATCGCCCTTGCCGCTGTCATGGGTGGCGCGGCCCTCGCCTCCATCGTCCTGATGGCCCTGGCAGCCGCCCGCTGCCCTGGCCGTCAACGCCAGTCCTGGCTGCTCCTGGCAGCGGCTGCCACGGGATGGTTGCTCAGCCGGTCCTGGCACATCCTGCTGGAACTCCTCGGCCCCGACGTGCCAGCGGTCGCCGAGATGGCGGTACCAGGCGCACTGGCCCTGGTGCCCCTGTGCGCCGTCGCCGGCCTGCTCTGGTACCCGGGGCTCCGGACCCCCGATCCGGCCGGATTGGGCAGGCCGGTGACGGACGCCGCCTCGGTCGCGCTGGCGCTGGCCGCCCTGTCCTGGCAGCTGGCGTCAGAGGCGGGAGCCCGATCCTCCCCCGGGCAGGTGGACCTCGTCGTCCTCACCACCACGATGACCGTGGACCTGTTCCTGGTCGCGATCGTCGTGAGCCAGGCCGTCCGGTGCCGCCCGGTTCATCGCTTCCGCTTGCGGTGGCTGCTGATCGGCCTGCCGGCCATTGCCCTTTCCGACGGCTCGTTCGCTCTTGCCCTGGCTCAGGCACCGGCGGCCCAGCCAGCGGCCGGGCTGCTGCTCGGCTCCACCCTGCTCTGGTTCTGTGGCTATGCCGCCGTCGGGGCGGCGGCCTTCGGCGAGTCCGAGGCCATCGCCGAAGACCGGGTCACGAGTTCGTGGGAAGCCCTGCCCTGCCAGTCCCTGGCACAACTCGCGATCGTCACTTGCTGGGTGATCCTGGTCGCCCGCTGGCTGGGGGGAGCCCCGGTCGAGCAGGCCGGGATCATCGTCGTCACTGGACTCGCCATGGTCGGGCAGGTCCGGCAGTTCCTCACGCTCGCAGAGGCCCGGCGGATCAACGCTGAGTTCCGGCATCATCAGGAGCAGCTGAAGCGGTCCAAGCGGTGCGACACGCTCACCGGGCTACCGAACCGGGCCGCGTTCGCCGATGCGATCGCCGATGCCGTACGCGACCGGGGTGAGGACCCGGTGACCGTTGTCCTGATCCGCCCCACCAACTCGCAGCTCCTGGAGAACCTCGCCGCGCGCACCGCAGACGCTGTCGTCGTCGAGCTCGCCACCCGCATCGGCACGTGTCTGCCCCGGCAGGGTGCGCTGCTGGCCCGCATCTCGGACACGACCTTCGCAGCACTCCTGGAAGGGGACGGCGAGATCGCAGCGGAGTTCGTCCGAGAAACCATGATCGCCGCAGAAGCACCGGTCCTCGCTCTCAACCTGCGCCTGCATCTCTCGCTGACCGCTGGGTCGGTCACCCTTCCCCTGACCGACGCGCCGCAGCAGCCGCCGCCACAGGATCTCACCCAGTACGCTGCGATCGCCCTGGGGACGGTCGCGACGACGCCTGGCGGCGCGGCGGTCTTCACCCCGGCCATGCTGGACGAGCACACCCAGCGCCTCCAGTTGCAGCAGGCCGTCGCCTTCACCTTGCGAACCGAACCAGTGACGGCCGTCAACGTCATGTTCGAGCCGGTGATCGACCTGAGCACCGGGCACATGATCGGTGTGGCGACCCGCGCCAACTGGCGCCATCGCGATCACACCCCGCTCACCGCCGGTCGGCTCATCGCACTCGCGAGGGAAGCCGGGTTGGCCGACCGGGTTGACCACACCGTGCTGCGCACGGCGATCGACCGCTTCTCAGCCTGGCGAACCGGCTGGCCTGACATCTGCCAGCAGTTGTGGATCACCGTCTGCGGTGACACGCTTACCGGCCAGGAGAGTGCCTTCCCCGGCTGGCTCGACGCTCTGCTCACCTCCACCGGGCTGCCCGCGTCGACCCTCGTCCTCGACCTGCTCGACGGTCGCCCCGCCAGCAAGGCCGCCCGGGCGACCCTCAAGCGGCTCTGCGGAATGGGTGTACGGGTCGCCAGCAGCGACGCGCTCGCCCTCGCCGGTTCTGCGGCGGGCGGCCCTGGCCCGGAGCGGGCAGGGGGTGAGCAGGAGTGCTGCTCCGACTTCTTCGACATCTCGCCGGTCCTGGTGGAGCGGTGCGGTGACGATCTCCGTGCTCGCCGGCTCGTGCAGGCGACCGTGGAGTTTGCCACGGCGAGAAGCTCCTCGACGACCGCCCGCCAGGTCACCACCATCGCGCAGCACGAGCAGTTGCGCGAGCTCGGGGTCACCGTCGCGCGGGGCCCCCTGTACGGGCAGCCCATGCGCCACCAGGATGCCGAGCGCCTCGTCGCCGCCGCTGCCGCGGGAACGTGGGAGAGCCCGGCGCAGCGCGAAACCCAGCGGCGCCGGTCCTCGGAAGCGTGGCGGGAGCTGCGCCACGTCGTCAACCGGCTGCCGATCGCCGCCTTCGCCTGTGACCGGGAGGGCAAGCTCGTCCTCGCGGAGGGGGCGCTGTTCGCGCATCTTGACCTGCCGGAGGACCTGCTGGACCGGCCGCTGGTCCACCTGGTCGGGACGCCTCACCCGCGCACCGGCAAGCGCCCGCTGGAACAGCCGCTGCGTCAGGCACTGCGGGGAACCCCCTCGGTCACGACCGTTTCCGTCGCGGACACCTGGTTGCAGGTCCACCTCTCCGCCCGGAGGGAGCTCGGTGGCGCCATCACAGGGGTGATGGGGTTCGCCATCGACGTAACCCACCGTATCCAGGCAGAGCAGGCCCTGCGAGGCAGCGAGCGACGGTTCCGGGAGGTGTTCGACCAGGCCCCCGTCGGCATCATGGTCATTGGCCCGGACCAGCGGGTGGTCCAGGCCAACCCGGCCATCGCGACGATGCTCGGGTACGCCCCGGAGGAGCTGATCGGCTCTGACCACTCCTCGCTGTGGCATCCAGACGCCTCGTCAGAAGCCGGCGAGCAGTACGCCGCGCTGCGCGCCGGCACCGTCGCGAGCTTCACCGCGGAACGCGCCTACCGGCATCGCGATGGTTCCCCAGTCCTGACCCGGGTCACGGCGGGGAACCTGTCAGAGTCGGCGGTCCGGGGGACCTCCCTCAGCATCGTGGAGGACCTGCGGCAGGTGAAGCAGCTGGAGGTCGAGCTGCGGCACGCGCAGAAACTCGAGGCCGTTGGCATGCTCGCCGCCGGGATCGCTCACGAGATCAACACCCCCATCCAGTTCATCAGCGACAACACCAACTTCCTCGCGCACGCCTTCCAGCAGATCACCCGCGTCCTGACCGCGGCCACCGAGCTGGTGCCGGACGGGGATCACCCGGCGCGGCAGCGACTCGCCACAGTCAGCGAGGAAGCCGACCTCGACTGGGTCCTGGAACAGGTCCCGAAGGCGACCACCCACAGTCTTGAGGGAGTCGCCCAGGTCGCCCACATCGTCCGGGCCATGCGCAACTTCGGCCACCCGGATCAGCGCGAGCCATCCCTGGTCGACGTCAACGGGGCCATCCAGGACACTGCGGTCATCGCCCACAACGAGGTCAAGCACGCGGCGGACCTCGACCTTGAGCTGGACCATGACCTGCCGAACGTGCTCGGGTACCCGTCCGAGTTCAACCAGGTCATCCTCAACCTGCTCGTCAATGCGGCGCACGCGGTCGCTGACCGGGGTCACCGGGGCCGGATCCAGGTCAAGACCTGGTCGGACGAGGAGGCGGTCTTCGTCTCCGTCACGGACGACGGCTGTGGCATGACGGCGGAGACCCGTGCCCGGATCTTCGATCCCTTCTTCACCACCAAGGAGGTGGGCCGGGGTACCGGGCAGGGCCTGACCATCGTCTACAACGTCGTCGTCGAGAAGCACCACGGCACCATCAACGTCGAGAGCACCCCCGGGGCCGGCACCACCTTCACGATCCGCATCCCGCTGCCCGAGGAGGAGGACGAGGTCTGGGAATTCGACGAGGCGGCATAGCGGCGGCGCCACGCGGGCGTGGCGGCCAAGCCAGCGCGACGGCCGCACGCGGCGCTCAGGTCGGAAGATCTGCCATGTACTTCGCTCCGCACCGCAGGCAGACCGCAAGGGGGTCCCGCCGCCGGTACTCCCGGAAGCGCCTGGCCCGCTCGCCATTCCACAGCTGCTCGATGCTGTCCTCGCACACGTTGCCGATGACGTAGTCCGGGAAATCGACGCAGAAGTTGGCGTCGCCGTTCGGCTGGATGTCGATGAGACGCTCGACGCTGCCGCAGGACCTCGGGCCGACCTGGGTCACCGCATCAGCGAACCAGGTGCGGTACTCCTCCTCCGCCAGCGGCAGGTAGGGGAAGTCGTGGAGCTCGCCCAGACTGTCGAGGTATTTCCGGTATTGCTCCTGGAAGAGGTCGAAATCGACCCCGGACTCCTCGTGGTGGAAGCCGTGCCAGCTGAAGGCGGCGCAGCCGAGTTCTTTGAGCTCCCGCTCGTACTGCCGGCCGACCTGGTCCGGGACGTAGTAGTAGGGAACGATGCACACTGTGTCGACGCCCAGCTGCCGGGCGACGTCTGGCAGCGCCCCCAACCCCCGGTAGGAGTAGGGGCTGATGGTGAGCGTCAGCGAGGTGCTGATCCGGGTGTCGCGGTCCCGCTCCAGCTCAGCGATCCGCTCAAGGCCCCGCTTGACCTTCTGGTAGGTCCCGGCGACGCCGCGTACCTCGTCGTGGATGGGCTCTGGCCCGTCCATGGACACGGTGATGTGTAGTTTTGCGATCCCGACCAGATCTGAGGCGAACCGATCCAGGACCGTGCCGTTGCTGTCGATCGAGATCTCCATGCCGCGGCTTTCGATGTGGTGCAGCAGCTCGATGATTCCCGGGTAGAGGAAGGGCTCCCCGCCCCGGATCAGGAGGCTGGTCACACCGTGATCGGCTGCCTCGTCAACGACCCGTTTCCAGTCCTCCAGCCGCATCCGGCCACGCTGTGGCCCGGCGCCCTGCCGGATGTAGCCCTCCTCACTCCACTGGCCGCACATCCGGCATCGGAGATTGCAGGCATTCGTAATGGTCAGGCTCAGAAAGGAAGGAAAGTCCACCGCCGGCCGCCTCTCCAACTCAGTGCACGCCCGCCGGCCTCCCCGCGCCGGCGGGCTCACGATAGTCACGCCCAGGGGCTGGTGACAACAAACGAGCTGTCCGCCCGGAACGTGTCACTGTCGGCGTACAGGTCAACCCGCAGCGCGTAGTCGTAGTGGCGGATGTAGCGGCCGGGATAGTTGTACGACTCCAGCGCGACCGAGCCGCTGGCGGATCCTGGCCGGGCGCAGAACGTCGCGTCCTGGTTGAACTGGGTGGTGCCGTCACTGGCGTCGAGCCGGACCCGGTAGTCGTAGTGCCGCAGGTACCGCCCGCCGGCCCCGATGAAGGAGTAGCAGTTGGCATCGGCCAGGCCTGCGACGACCGTGAAGGTCGCGTCCTGTTTCTCCGAGGTGGTGCTGGAGCTGCTGATCGGCTCGATGTAGCCGAGGTAGTCCCGGTGACGGAGGTAGCGCGCCGGGTAGTTGACCGACTGGAACGAGTGGCTGCCCTTGGCGATCGTCGCCCCGCCGGAGACGGTCTCCCGCAGCACGGTGAAGTGCCGGGCGAAGCCGCTGAGACCGGGCAGTTCCGCCGGGGTCGTCCACGTGTTCAACCCGTCGTAGCTGTCGCTGAAGTAGTACTTGCCGACGGTGTAGCCGTCAAAGAAGATCCGCCATCCGCCGTTGTCCAGCTGGACGAGGGCCTGGCCCTCCCGGGGATTGCCAAAGCCCGCCCAGTCCCCCGTGCCCTTGAAGGTGTACGGGCCGGCCAGGCTGGTCGCGGTGGCGTGCTCGATGTACTTGGTCGTCTCCTGCTTGGTGAACGCGTGATACGTGCCGTTGAGCTTGACGATGAACGTGTCGATGTAGTTGGTCGCGATGCCGGACAGCGTCGTCGGGGTGCCGAAGGTCGACAGGGCCGAGTTGGTCGCGGTCAGCTTGTACGGCCGGAAATAGGTGCCATCGGTCGAAAGCGACACGATGATGTGGACGGAACCGTCGGTGTCGACGAACCACTCTGGGGCCCAGGTCCGCTGGAGGCCGGAGACCGGGATCGTGTGATTGCGAAGGAACGTCCAGTTGACCCGGTCAGTGCTGGTGGCAAACCCGATGGTGTTGCCGCTCCAGTTGGTGGTGTAGGTGATGTAGTACTTGCCGTCCGTATGGCGAATAATGCTCGGATCCCGGATCAATCCGCTTGGCGGGGTGTATGCCGGGCCCTTGAGCAGCCGGAACCCGGTCGCGTCCGGCGCCTCGTAGACGTACATGTTGGATTCGCTGCTGTTGGTGAACGCGGTCATGGTATATCTGGAGGTGCTGCCGGCCGGCGGGATCGAGGCATCGGCGTGGCGGGAGCTCGCCGCGGCCAGGGGCACGGCGAGCCCGGCGGCGAGGATCAGGACCCCGCCGATGATCCGGAACCGCCGCACGGTACGCCGGGGGCGTCGGGAACGCTGGGACTGTGGTGTCATGTCGCTCCTTCGGGGAACGGGCATGTGGTACCGCACAGCGTTAACGTTCACATAGCCGGTCGTCAAGACTTACGACCATGAATATTCGATCACCGGGCTACCCCGCACCTTCCGCGGGGTAGCCCGGTGGAACACTCACGCCATCAGGGGGCAAATGGATCCAGGGTAATCGATGCTCCCTGGGGTTCGCCGTCATGGACCAGGGACTCGAAGTTGCCGACGTCATCGAAGGCGAAGGCGTAGGCCTTGCCGTCCACCATGGCGGCGTGCACCTCTCTGGCGTAGATGTTGGTCACGGCCTCCTGGTAGAAGCCGGCCGCGTTGAGGTCCGGCTGAGTCGAGACGCTGTGGAGGGTCGTCCGGTTGAGCGCGGCGCACAGCGTCCTGGCGATTGGCCCGACCACGGCGTCGTTCGGCGCCTGGAGGGCACCGTCACACCCGAACACGTTGGCGGTCGAAGGCTTCTGGAACGTCGCGACGGTCGCCCCGGACCGGTCGGTGAAGACCATCGCATCGCCGGTCACCCGCCCGGTGTAGATGATCTCCGGCTGGTTCGCGAACGGCACGACGGTCAGCGCGCTGCTGCGGTAGGTGTCCCAGGCCGCCGTGATGGAGCTGTCCAGGACCGTCGGACTGAGCACCCCGGCATCGATGCCCTTGCCCGGGGCGATCGCCCGGACGCGCACCCCGTCGGCCCGGGTGTGGACCAGCCCGGCCCAGCCGCCAGACTGGCTGGCCAGGGCGTCGAAGACCTGGCTGCGACCACCCGGCACCATGGTACCGGTGCTCCTGACGGAGCCATCGGCCAGTGTGACGCCGACCGTGTGGGCAACGCTGAGCATGTCGACCTGGGAGCTGTTAATCCATAGACCAGCGTCATTGAGCGTGTACTCGCTCCAGTCGAAGAGAATATCGTGATTGGGATCCGCGGAATTCCACGGCGCCGGCTGGACGAGCCCGTCAGGAGTCAGGAAAAACTTCAGCTTCTCTGCGAATGAGAAATAGATGCGGCCGGACAGCTTCGGAATCCGGATCGTCACGCTCTGGCCGCTGGCCGGACCGGGGATCGAAACGTCGGGAGCGGGCGCCGGTGGATTGGCACCGCCATTCCAGGCAGTGAACTCCCCGCTGGCGTTGGCATAGCCGAGCCGGCCCGTCGTCAGGTTCTGGCCCAGCACGTAGACGTAGACCGGATCCGCGCGGCCGGTGTTGTTGGTCAGGTGCAGCGAAATGGTGTCGGCGACCGCTGCCTCGGCCGTGTGCATCGTCAGGGCGGTGATCCCCGCCGGAATCGCCACCGCGACCGCGCCGAGCATTGCCAGAAGCCTTCGGCGGGTTGGTCGCGTTCGCCGGGGCTGTCGTGTTCGCATTCGAGCTCCTGAAATTGTTGGTCCTGAGCGGTTGAGACTGGATGCGGCAATTCGTGAGAGCGCTCTCAGCATCACCGCACCCATCGTCCTACGTCAACCTGAACCAGCAGAATCAAGGATCATTTAATGCCGGGGTGCGATCCCACCCCGACCCGCCTCCAGCAATGCTTGAGCGTGGCGCCCCGGTCACGGCCCGCAGTTTAAGGAACGATTCAGGTACAGCCACCCGGTCCTCGCAGCGCTCTACCAGACCACCGGCACCTCCCCGCTGGCCGGTTGTCTCCCAGCACTGATGCAGAGCCCGTTTTTTCATGGTCTGGTATGGGGTCTTCACCACGTCGCAGATTGCAGGCCACCCAAACGGGGTGCTGTCGCATCAGTTGCTCGGGTCTGACCTGTCCGCACACCTGCTCGGCGGGGGACATCTGCTCGCGTTCGCACCGCTGGTCATCGCCCTGGCCACACTGGCAGCGTTCACCAGTTGGCGGATGAAGCGGGTAGCCCTCGCCACCGGTAACCCAGCACCGGGTGGGGTCTTCGCCCTGCTGCCGTTCGCCAGTGTCCTCGGCGTTCTGGTGCTTCCCCTGGCCGCCGTGGTGTACCTGGTGACGACCCAGACCTGGACCGCGGTCGAGAACGTCGTGCTCCGCCGTGGTCTGCCGGCCCGGACGCCGGGCGACGCCGCTTCTCGGGGCACCTCGTAGGGCACTCCGCTGTGCAGGTCACAATTTGGCCACTGCAATTGTCACGTGAACGACACTCGCAGACGTCGGAACACTGCGGCCCCGCGCCGCCCGCACCTTGGCCGCCCGCAGCGGGCCGGCACTCACCGAAGCCACCTGACCAGCAGTTTTGCACCTTCAGTCTGCTCCCCCAGCCAACCGGGAGCGCAACGTTGGTTGCCGGCTTCGGTCGTAGACCTTTGGCCTAGCTACCTACAAGATCGACCAGAAAGACCTATTTGCTAAATAGTACTTGATAGAAACCCGATGGGCTATCATACCGATTAGTGCCAAATCAGCAAAGCCAATGGGAACACGTATAATATTGCGCGCGAGCAGCGCTCACGCCTACTGTTCTGTTCTCCTTACCCCTGTTTACTCCGGAGCGAGTATTTCCATGTCTGTCATTGAGAACACCCCTGCCCCGGCCAAGGCCGGCACCAACGGTCTGGCGATCGCAGGCCTGATCCTGGCCTTCCTCATCCCGCCGATCGGCCTCATTCTGGCGATCGTCGGCATCATTCAGGCGGGCAAGAACAACCAGAAGGGCAAGGGTCTCGGCATCTTTGCCATCTTCGTCTCCGTTGCCGTCATGGCCGCGAGCATCGCCGTCTTCGCCCTCGTGTTCAACGAGGTGAAGACCCTGGCCGACCCGGGCTGCACGACCGCCAAGTCCGCCATTCTGGACAACGAGACCGCAGCCGGCAATGCCGATACCGCCAAGGCCGGTATCGAGGCCACCATCGCCGGTCTGACCGAGGCCGAGTCCAAGGCCAAGGACGCCGAGGTCAAGGCTGCTGTCACCGCCCTGAAGAACGACTACCAGCTGATGCTGGAGGGCATGACCACCGGGAACCTCCCCGAGGATCTGCTGACCCAGGTCGAGGAGCACAGCGCCACGTTCGACTCCCTGTGCAGCATTGGCAGCGAGTGATACTTGAGCATTCAGTGGGCTTCTGAGTCCCACTCGAAAAGAACCGGGGCCGGCCCGCACGCTGGCCCCGGTTTTTCGTGGTTTCTCGCGCGATTCCTGACCACCATCGCCGTCAGGGGTTCACGATGGTGGCGCGTCTGAAGTGCATCGCGATGTTCTGCAGGGTCGCGCCTTTGACTTCAATCCTGGACAGATCACTGGCTCCGAGGCCGATGCTGCTGGCCAGCGTGACATGTGGTACATCCGCGACAGTCAACCCCATGAACGTGATGCAGACCGTATCGAGCGCCACCAGATCCTGCCCAGCGAACATGGCCTTGGAATCCACCGCGGTACAGGACAACGGGCCGTCTCCCTCTCCCCCGACGATGCCTTCCACGACGGCGAAGTCTGGCATGCGAATAAGGTTGAGGTCGACGATGGATCCAGAGAGCTTGACGCCACGGCTGCCGTGCAGGCCGAATCGCATTGGCATGCCGCCGCTGTGTTTGGCGCGGGCCGCCAGGCCGATGCTGTTCTTGAGCGACAACGTCGCGCCGGCGTTGAAGTGGGTCTTCAGCTTCGCGACAGTGATCACTTTATCGGCGTCGAGGTAAGCCTTGGGGACGTAGTATTTCTCCTTGTTGACAGAACCACTCGGCATGATGCCGGCAAGCTTGCTGTCCTCGGTGATGCTGCCGGACTCGATGTACTCGTCAACGCCCGTGAGGGTCTTGTACTTGTTCATCGCCAACGCCGCGCTGGAGAACGGGTTTCCGGTGATCGATCCCTCCATCACGGTGATCCGACCGGCTCCCGCCTGGCGCGCCAGGTCGATGACCGCTTGCACGGCCCGATAGTCGGTGATCTGCGGTGAGCCGGCCCCCGCCTGCTCCGTGCAGATATTGGGCTTGATCACGACCGAATCGCCCGCCTCGATGACGCCGGCCAGACCTCCCGCGCTGGCGAGAGCCGCCCGCGTCGCTGCCGCGTAATCACGGTTGCCGTGACTGATCCCGACCAGGGTCGGTCGCGCGGATGCCAGCACCGCATCCGATGGGTTCGGCTGCCCACCGGGGACCGGCGGGGACGGCGGGGACGGCGGCGCGGCTGCGGCCGGGGCGGGGCGGCCAGCCAGGGCCTCTGCCACAACGAGCGAAACGCCCGCCGCCGCGCATCCAGCCAGGAGGGTACGGCGGCCGACGTGCGTATTCTGTTCACCCGTTTTCTTTTCACCCATTGGTGCCCTCCTCGCTTTGTGCGCCTCCCCGGTGAGCGTAGTACTGTTCAAGCGCGGTGCGAAGCACACAACAGCCGAATATAAAATTGATGCAAATCAATCTATTATGCTGGCCGGATTTCGCTGGCAGCGGCCCCCATCACCTCACCCAGAACCTGGCGGACGGGCATCCCGGTCGCCAGAGCCGCCCGCCGCAGATCGTCGTACTCCGGCTGCGCGGCAACGACCCGACCGTCGAGCAGGCCACGCTTGACCGAGATCGTGTGCCCGCGGTAGCCGCACGTCACCTGATCGCGCTGGAGGGCGAGCCGCTCGACCGGATACCGGCGCAGTCCCAGCGTGCTCGTGTGGGCGAACACCGCCAGGCAGACCGCGTCCAGGCGATCCCGCGTGGTCAGCACGGTCAGGACATGCCCGGGACGACCCTTGCGCGCGATGATCGGGCTGCACCAGGCGTCGACAGCACCCGCCACGCGCATCGCGTCGAGGACCTCCGGCCACAGCCGCGGATCCAGGTCGTCCACAGTGGCCTCGACGACGATGAGGTGGTCCTCGCGCGGGTTTGTGGCTTCGACCCGCTCGTACTCGGCAAGGACGACGCGCAGGACATTGGGGTGACTGGCCGGATCGCGCAGGCCTGCGCCGACCCCGACGCGCTGGGGAACGCACGCTGGCAGCGGCCCCCACCGGTGCGCGAGGGTGGTCAGCAACGCCGCCCCCGTCGGGGTGCAGAGCTCCATCTCGGCGTGGTGCGCGGCGATCGGCGCCCCGATCAGCAGGCGCACCACTGCGGGTGCGGGAACGGGCAAGATGCCGTGAGCGGCGCGAACCCGGCCGGAGCCGACCGCCACCGGCGAGACGACGACCTGAGCGCCCGCCGCCACCGCCTGACCGCCAGCGTCCGCCACCAGGTTGCCCTCGTCCAGCAGCCCCAGGGAGTGCAGGGCCAGCGCGCAGCCGGCGATATCGACGATGGCATCGACCGCGCCGACCTCGTGGAAGTGCACCTGATCGACCGGCATTCCGTGAACCTCGGCCTCGGCCGAAGCCAGCCGCTCGAACACCGCGGCGGCGAACGACCCTGCGGGTTTTGGAAGGTCACCGGCTGCCAGCAGGGACAGGATCTCCGGAAGCCCGCGATGGTGATGGCCGGTCGCCTCCGGTTCCCGCACGCTGACCTCGCAGGCCCGCAACCCGTGCCGCCGCACGTGGCGCACCTCGATGGACACCGCCCCGAGTGGCAGGCGGGCAAGCCCTTCCCGGACGGCCGCCTCGTCGGCGCCCGCGTCCAGCAACGCGGCGAGGAACATGTCGCCGGCAGCGCCCTGCCCCGCATCCACCCAGAGCAGTCTCAACGGGTCTCCCTGTACAGCTCCGGTTCGCTCCAGGCCCTGCGCGCGATCCGGGCGGCGGCGACGCCCGCGCCGAACCCGTTGTCCACGTTGACCGTCAAGACTCCCGGCGCGCAGCTGTTCAGCATGGCGAGCAGCGCCGACAGCCCTTCCAGATGCCAGCCGTAGCCGATACTCGTCGGCACGGCGATCAGGGGCAGCCCGACCAGCCCGCCAATCACAGCCGGCAGGGCGGCCTCCATGCCGGCCACGGCGACCACGACGTCCGCAGCGGCGATCCGGTCGCGCTGAGCCAGCAGGCGATGCACCCCGGCGACGCCAACGTCCACGATGACGTCCGCACGGGCGCCGAACACCCGGATCGTCTGAACGCATTCGCAGACCACTGGCAGGTCTGACGTGCCCGCCGAGACGACGGCGACCGCGCCCCGCGCAGGCGGCGGCTGGCCCAGCACCGCGACCCGGCCGAGGTCGTCGATGGTCACGCCAGCGAGTTCGGCACGGCAGGCCTCGGCGGCTTCCGGGGCGAGGCGGGTGGCAAGCACCGCTCGGCTCGGATGCGCCTCATGCAGGGCCCGCATGGCCGCCACGATCTGTGCGGGTGTCTTGCCTGCCCCCAGCACGACCTCCGGGTCTCCGGTCCGGCCCAGCCGGTCGCGGTCCAGCCGCGCGAAACCGAGATCAACATCGGAAGCGGGGCTGCGCGGCACCGTGGTGTCACCACGTGCCCCAATCTTGGCGTACGGTGGACGAGTCACGAGGACATCCACGTTTGTCGATGTGAGGTCGTCATGTCGAGCCACCCTACTCCTTCCTCCAGCGAAGCCATCGCCGTCGAGCTTTCGGACCGGCTGGTCTGGGAGATCAGGGGTTACGGGCCGACGCTCGTGGCCTTTTCCGGCGGGGCGGACTCCGCACTCGTGCTGGCCGGCGCCGTAAAAGCACTGGGACGCGATGCCGTCGGGGCCTTCACCGCCGTCTCGGCCGCGGTGCCGTCCGCGGAGCTTCGCGCGGCCGAGGCGTTCGCCGCCTCGCTCGGGGTCGCGCACCACACCGTGCGCACGAGCGAGCTGGACCTCGCCGAGTACCAGGCCAACGGTCCCGACCGCTGCTTCTTCTGCAGGGGTGCCGTACTGGACGCGGCGCGGAACCTCGCCGACCGCCACCGCCGCCGCTACAGCACCGTCGCGACCGGGACCAACGCCGACGACCGGGTCGAGGGATTCCGGCCGGGCATCGCAGCAGGCGACCAGCGAGGGGTTCGCACCCCGCTGGCTGACGTCGGGCTTTCCAAGGCCGACGTGCGCCTCCTCAGTCGCCGGTGGGGGCTGGTCACCTGGGACAAGCCGGCGGCCCCCTGCCTGGCCAGCAGGATCGCGTACGGCGTGCGCATCACGCAGCACCGGCTGGCGCGCATCGAGCGTGCCGAGACCGCGATCCGCTTGGCCTGCACGCGATCCGATCTGGCAGTGCGCGACCTGCGGGTGCGCGATCTCGGGCAGGCCGTCCGGGTCGAGGTGGATGAAAAGTTCGTCCCCGCGGTACGAGGACTGTCCGGTATCGCTGGGGCGCTCACCGGGGCCGGCTTTGCCGGGGAGGTGGCTGTCACCGTCGAGCCATTCCGGTCGGGCAGCCTCAACCAGCGAGAGAGGGAATGATGAACGCCGATCGCAGGAACGTCCTGAAAGGAATTGGAGTAGGGACGGCGGTGCTCATCGGCGGACCTGCCATGGCCCCGGACCCAGTTGCTGCCGCAACGTCGATGGGATCGGAGGCGGCCGGTCCGGATGCTGCCAGTTCCGATGCTGCCAGTTCCGATGCCGCCAGTGACGTGTCCTTCGCCGGGGCTTCGTCGTCCGGCACCCGCCGAGCAACGATGCTCGAGGTGCTGGAGCCGTGGCGCGCGACAGTGGCCGCCGGAATGGCCAGCAAGACAGTCCTCGTCAAGGCGAATCTGGTCGGCCTGGCCTCCGGCGCCGAAGCCTCCGCACAGGTCCTGCCGGTCACCCACGTCGACGCGCTGCGTGGCCTGCTCGATTTCCTGCGTTCCATCAGCCCGTCCGTCCCGATCGTCATCGCGGACTGCAGCGCCACGCCCGCCATTGCCAGCATGTGGAAGACCGCCGGCTATACGACGCTGACGACGGAGTACCCGGGCGTCACCCTGCTGGACCTGGGTCACCCCAGCCAGATGCCGACGGTCGACCAGACCATCTGGGAGCCGGACCTGTCGGCAACCACCACGATCCCCATCAGCAGTGCCTTCGCCGATCCGAAGTACTACGTGATTTCGATCTGCCGACCCAAGACCCACGACACCGTCGTTATGACCGCCACCAGCAAGAACATTCTCATGGCAGCACCGCTGCGGTCGGTGAAGGTCGACGGCGCCCGGGTGTATCCCAAATTCCTCATGCACGGACGCGGATCCACCACCAGCCTGGAGGAGGAGGCGAAATGCCTGTCGTACAACCTCTTCCAGCTCGCCAATGTCATCTATCCGGCCGGTGCTCCCGCGCTCTGCGTCCTCGACGCCTGGGAGGGGATGGAGGGCAACGGACCGGTGAACGGCAGCAGCGTCCTGCAGTACTGTGCTGTCGCCGGCACTGATTCTTTGGCGGTCGACAGGCTTTCGGCCGTGCTGATGGGGTTTTCCGACACGGCAACGGATCCAGCCGATCCGGCGAAACCAAGCTACACCGACCTGCGATACCTGAAGTGGATCTCTGACGCGGGATTCGGGAACTACGATCTCGACAAAATCAACTTTGTACTTGGTTCGCTCGCTGAACTCCAGGGCCACGCGACCACCTATGCCATGCATTCCCGGTATGAGAGCGAGACCGGCTGGACCGGGGGGCCGCCGGACGTTCTCGGAACGACCACAAAGCAGGACGCCAGCTATCTCGACCCCAGACCGTTCCTGCTCCCGCAGCCACGCGGCCCGGTCAATCCCGAGGACGCCAGCGTCACGTTCTCGCTCCCGATCGAGACCGGCGTACGGCTCAGCATTCTGACTGCTCAAGGCGCCGAGGTACGCCAGCTGGCCAGTGATTTCCTGTCCCCCGGACGCTACTCGGTCTCGTGGGACGGTCGGGACAGCCACGGTTCCAGGGTTCCCGCAGGAAGCTACGTCGTCCGCCTGGGGTTCGGTTCGCGCTCAGCGGAGGAGCAGGAACGATCGTTGGAGGATCGGATGCTGCTCGGGTAAGACCAGGGCGAAACCCTCGTGAGACCAGAGCACGCCCCATGCAGGACCAGCGCACCATGCGGCATTCGTGCGGCGCTGATCGCCAGGCCGTTGCTGCCGGCGCTGGCGATGACACTACGCCTGAACACCGATCGACCGCATTCAGATCTATAAATACATATCCATCATGTGGGCCCGACGTGGACGGTCTCCGCTAGCATGGGCGCGTCCCGCGAACGGTCAACTGAGACGAGACGACATGCGGTGGCTCCGCTTTGGGTCGCGC
>JAFGOK010000091.1 GCA_016926535.1 Micromonosporaceae bacterium
GCCATCGGGGTGTTCGACTACAGCGATGAGGAGGGTACCGAAGCGGCCACCCTGAGTCACAAGATCGCCCCGGTGACGATCGGGCGGCGGTACGCCAAGATCAGCGGGCTGGCGGAGCGGCTGTGCGCCCAGCGGGCGGCAGGGCGGATCGGGTCCGTGGTTGAGATCCTCATCGACGGCCTCGATGAGGACGGCAACCTGGAGGGCAGAGCCGCCCACCAGGCGCCGGAGGTGGACGGCTCGACGACGCTGGTGGCAGGCGCGTTGCACGAGCTGGATCCGGGTACGCTGCATCCTGGTGATCTTGTGGAGGCGAGGATCGTTGGAAGTGCCGGTGCTGATCTCATTGCCGTACCGGTCAAGTTGATCTCGGCGGCTCCGGTGTCCGCCGCCTCGGGTGCCACGGAACTGGGGTGACCACGCATATGTCTGGATTGGTCGGTGGCGGTCGACATGTGCCTGTGCTGAATCCTGCCAATGCCTTGACTGCGATGCGCATGGCCGCTGTTCCGGTGTTCGTCGTTTTGGTGGCTGCTTCCGGGATGGAACGGCCAGAGCTTCAGCTCGCGGCATGTGTGCTGTTCTGCCTTGCCTCGGCGACTGACTACCTTGATGGGTGGATCGCCAGAAACTGGGACATGGTGACCTCATTCGGCAAGGTCGCTGACCCCATCGCGGACAAGGCATTGATCGGCAGCGCGCTGGTACTGCTCTCGGCCTTCGACCGGGTCCCGGTCTGGGTGACGGTGATCATCCTCACTCGCGAGATCGCGGTGACCATGCTGCGGTTCTGGGTCATCCGCCGGGCCGTCATCGCGGCGAGCCGGGGAGGCAAGGCAAAGACGGCACTGCAGACCCTGGCGATTGCGCTCTGCCTGGCCCCACTGCCACCACTGGCTGAGCGCGTCGGGCTGGCCATCATGATGGTCGCGATGGTCGTGACGGTCCTGACCGGGGTGGACTACTTCCATCGCGCGGTGCGCTTGCACCGTGCGCCCAGGCCTGCCCGCCTGCAGAGCGACCATGATCCCGTCGAGGAGGGCGACGATCTGCGGATCGGGACGGATCCGGCGGTACTTGCCAGGGCGGAACTTGCCGCAGAGAAACTCGCCAGGAAGGAAGCGGCATGACCTCGCTGGCGGTGCGCCTGCTCGCCTTGCTGTCGTCGCGCGGTGAGACCTTGGCCGCCGCGGAGTCGCTGACCGGAGGTCTGCTATCGGCCACGTTGGTCGATGTACCCGGTGCCAGCCAGGTGTTTCGAGGCGCTCTGATCGTGTATGCGACGGATCTCAAAGCGAGCCTCGCAGGAGTCCCGGAGGATCTACTGGCCAGGGTAGGGCCGGTGGACGGTGACGTTGCCGCGGCCTTGGCCAGCGGCGCCAGAGACCGTTGCGGCGCCGACTGGGGGGTTGCGACGACCGGAGTCGCCGGCCCAAGTCCCCAGGACGGTCACCCGGTCGGCCTGGTGTGGATGGCGGTGGCAGGGGCGAGCGGGATCGTCACCCGGCAACTGGCGCTGGAGGGGGATCGTGCCAGGATCCGAGCGGAGACCGTTCGGGCGGCACTGTCATTGCTGCTGGACGTCATTGTGAATACCTGATCCCGGATGCTGACCCGATGCGATAGAGTCGCCCGAGTTGGACGATTCTGCTGCGCGAAGATACTTTAAAGGGAGTCTTGTCCTTTCTCGGATCGGTGGATGGACGTCGTGCACGTTGCGGGGTTTCGTGTTGCAGCGGTGCCGGATGACCCGAGACCGGGTACCGTGGCTTGAGCCGGGTGGTGGGTGGGCCGACCCAGGCCGCTGAGGGGGTGCGATGGTCCTATTGAGACGCGTGATCGGAGACGCGCTGCGGACACGCCGCCAGTCCCAGCGGCGCACTCTGCGCGAGGTGTCGACCGCGGCGAATGTCAGCCTTGGGTACCTCTCCGAGATCGAGCGCGGGCAGAAGGAGGCGTCGAGCGAGTTGCTGCTGGCGATCTGCGACGCCCTTGGCGCGGCGCAGTCCGAGGTGCTCCGGATGGCCAGCGACTCACTCGCCCTCGCCGAGATGGGACAGTTGCTTGGACCAATCGGCGATGTCCGCCGCTTGGAGTCCAACCATCTCGACGTTCCCCATCTCGATCCCAAGGACTTGGAGACCAGGCAGGCTGACGGCAATCGTCGTGAGCCGGACTACCTGGAACAGGGTCATGCCGAAACAGCGATCGGCGAGCCTTCAGGCCGGGGGGACAACCCGGCTCTTGCGGTGGACGTCGCGCAGGTGGTCGAGGGGGAGGTCTCGGTGGCCGTGTGCCGGAACGGTCCGTTGCGCGCGGCGCTCCGATCCCAGTGCCCCCAGAGCGTTCGGGAAGTGGTCCGCGCAGCCTGAAGGGCGTCCTGCGCTGGCCGTCGGTCTTCTGGTGGCCGTTTTCTGGTGGCCGTCTTCTGCCACTGGTTGCCGTCAGCGCTTCATGCCATCACGCTGGGAAGGTGGGAACGGCCGAGGTCAGGGAACAACCCTGAACTTGCCCTGGTTCTTGTCGTTCTTGTGCTGTTCAAGGCGTGACGGTATCGCAATGGCCTGACACCATGTGAAGTGACTGAGGGCGTGGGCGCAGAGAGGACCGCAAAGATGGCGAATCCGTTCGTCAAGGGCTGGAAATACCTTATGGCACTGTTCGGGGCCTCAATTGATGAGCACGCCGATCCGAAGATTCAGATTCAGCAGGCGATCGAGGAGGCACAGCGCCAGCACCAGGCACTCGTCCAGCAGGCTGCTGCGGTGATTGGCAACCAGCGCCAGCTCGAAATGCGCCTTTCGCGCACAATGTCGGAGGTTGAGCAGGCCCAGTCCTCGGCCCGCCAGGCACTCCTGCTGGCGGACAAAGCCAGGGCGGAGGGGAATGCGGCAAAAGCGGCCGAGTACGAGAACACCGCGCAAATTTTCGCGACAAAGCTGGTATCGGCAGAACAGGCCATGGAAGACCTGAAGACCTTGCATGATCAGGCATTGAACGCGGCGGCGCAGGCGAGAAGAGCAGTCGAGAACAACTCAATGGTCCTTCAGCAGAGGCTCGCAGAGCGGACCAAACTACTGAGTCAGCTTGAGCAGGCCAGGATGCAGGAGGCCATCGCCCGGTCGCTTGAGGGGGTCAGTGCTCTGACAGCTCCTGGTAACACCCCGTCCCTCGACGAGGTCAGGGAGCGCATCGAGCGACGCTACGCCAACGCGATGGGGCGAGCCGAGCTCGCGCAGAACTCCGTCGAGGGAAGGATGCTCGAAGTCCAGAAGTCCACACTCGACCTTGCGGGGGCGGCGAGGCTCGATCAGATCCGCGCGAGCATGGGCGGCGAGGCGGTCAACGCGGCGACGCAGCGGCCAGCGGTGGCCCCTGGGCAGCCGCAGCAGCAGGACGCGAGCGTCGCCCGCCTCGATGAGATTCGGGCGAATATGATCAAAGACAATAAACCGGGCGCAGGCGAAGCCAGCTAGAGATCCGCCACAGGGACGCCGGCTCGACCGGGATTCTGGGGCAGGGCGCGGGAAGACAGGAGGCAGCGCACCGATGGCCGACGAAAGGACCAAGCATCTCAGGCGTCTCCGTCGTCTGCAGAGGTCGGCACGAGGCTGGTCGGTGCGCGCCGGGTTGCTTGCCGGAGCTTCGGCGGTGCTCGTGCCGTACCACGGGCTTGGTCTCCCCGACGCGGCCTGGGCTGCTGCGGCCGGGGGATCGCTCGCCATCGCGGCCTGGCGGTGGATCGATCTCCGAGCCTTTGCACAGCACCCTGTTCCCGCTCCGCTCAGCCCGGAAATGGCTGCGGCCGAGACCAGGGCGCGAATAATGAACGCTGTGCTCCGCCTCCCGGCCGGTCAGACGGTCGTCGAGGAGCTCCACAGGCTCCGAATGAACTACCGGATGCGGGGAATGGCCGTCGCCGACTTGTGGCGTCGCCTGGATCGAGCATCGTCGACCCTCGCTGGATTCTCTGGACGGCTGACTGGCCCGGCGGCGGTCACCGTCGTTGACGCGGTCGCAGCAGAGCGCTCACTGCGTGAACTCGCCGACCGGTCGGCGAGTGTTGAGCGGGCCATCCGGTCCGTCGGGGGGCGGGGATCTCAACCTCTGATCGAGGCGAACAACGCTCTGCTCTCCCAACTCGCTGAGGGAGTCGGGGCATACGAGCAACTGGTGACGGCAGCCGCCGCATACATCGCCGAAGACAGCCGGATGACCGGGTCTCCCCCGGCCGTCAGCGGGCTTGCCGAGGCGGCGGAGCTGTTGCGATGCGTTGCTGAGAGCATGTCAGAGCTGCGAAAAACCACGCCGTCATAGCGGACCGGGCAGAGCGCGGGTCCTTCGCGACAAGATCTCCGGTCAGGCCGTCGCGATCCGGATAAGATCTCCGGGCTGGACCGAGAGCGCGACCACGGCGCGTCCGCCATGGATGCCGACGGCAACGAAACCAGCTGAATCGGTGAAAACGACCAGTGATCCTCGAGGCGCTTCACCGAAGGTCGCTGTCCTCGTCGCGGGCATGGTCTCGACCAGCAGGCGCTGGCCGAGTCCGGCGAGGGCTTCGCCTGGAGCCGCCAGCTGTACATTGCCGAACCGGTCGATGGAGCGGACTTCCGCGTTGACCCATCCATCTCCGATGATGACGATCGGCTCCGGCAGGCGGAGCAGGCCAGCCGGGTCGACGGGCGGCCCGGCCTCCTCAAGGTCGGCTCCAAGGGCGAGCCGGGCGGCAATCGGCGCGAAGATGTCCCTGCCGTGGAATGTCGCCGAGACCCGCGGCGCGAACCAGTCGGCCCTGGTCAGCTCTACGACCCGGGTGATCCCTCCCAGGGCGTCTGCCGCTTCGATCAGCAGCCCGTTGTCCGGACCGACGCAGATGCCCGTCGCGGCCTCGATGGCGATGGCGCGGCGGGCCGTGCCGACCCCGGGGTCGACCACGGCGAGGTGAACCGCCGGGGGCAGCGAGCGGACCACCTGGGCCAGGACCGAAGCGCCGCGGGCGACCTCCCCTGGGGCCACCTGGTGCGTGACGTCGATGACCCGTACCGCCGGGGCGAGCTGTGCGATCACGCCATGGCACTCGGCGACGAAACCATCTGAAAGCCCGTAGTCGGAGGTGAAGGAGACGTATTCGAACCGACTCATGCCAGATGACACTACGGCGTGTCTCGTGGATCTCGCCAGAGCGAACCACGGTCCGGAACAGCCTGGCAGCCGATCCATGAAATGCGCCCTAACGCAGACGCAGGCCACGAGGGGTCAGCCGGAATCCGGCCGCGCGCAACGCATCGACGAGCGGGGAGGTGACGATGGACTCGCCGTCCGCGCGCTCGAAGGACAGCGGCCCCAGCGCGCCATCCCGTACTGCGGCCGCAAGGGCGTTCGCGGCCTCGACCAGATCGGAAGGTTCCCGAGAGTAGGAGA
>JAFGOK010000555.1 GCA_016926535.1 Micromonosporaceae bacterium
AGGGCCTCCGCGACGATCCGACTCGCGAGATCGACGGCGAGCGAGCCGAGCTCCGCCCGCAGCTCCCGGCTGATGGTGGCCCGCTCGGCCGCCAGAGCTTCCCTGCCTGCCGCGATGACCCGCTCGCTTTCCTCCCTGGCCCGGGTCAGCATCTCCTCCCGGATACTGACGGCGTCAGCGCGCGCCTCGTCCCGGATGCGGGCCGCCTCGGTCCGGGCCTCGCCGAGTTGCTGCTTGTACTGTTCGAGCAGCCGGTCCGCTTCGGCCTGACGCTCCTCTGCCCGCTTGATGCCGCCCTCGATCGCGTCCACCCGAGCCTGGAAGGTCGCTTCCATCTTCGGCCAGACGTATTTCCCGAGAACAGCCACGACAAGGGCAAAAGCAATGAACCCGACGATGATCTCCTGCCAGATCGGCAGGATCGGGTTGTGCTCGGCCTCTTCCGCCAGCACGTGGTCCGCCAGCACGTAGTCGAATCGCATGCAGAACCTCCCGGTCCGAGGTGGTGCCGACTACTTGAAGACGAAGCCGAACGCGATACCGAGCAGGGCGAGCAGTTCGATGAGCGCGAAGCCGATCCAGACGTACGGCATGGTCATCTTGGCCGACTCCGGCTGGCGGGCCGTCGACTGGATGAAGGCCGAGAACACCAGGCCGACCCCGATGCCGGGGCCAATCGCGGCAAGGCCGTAGCCAATGGCACTCAGGCTGCCGTTCACTTCGGCGAGCTGCGCAAGCGTCGTCGGGTCCATGCTGGGTACTCCTCCTGGCTCTATCGCGCGAGTCTGGTCGCACGGGACAAACGTGATGATATTCGTACTGTGGTGATCAGTGCTGCTCCGCCAGGGAGCCCTGGACGTAACTCGCGGTCAGCAAGGTGAAGACATAGGCCTGCAGCACAGCGACCAGGACCTCCAACCCGGTCATCACGATGGCCATCGTCCACGACAGGACCGAGACCGGCCTGATGAACAGCGAATCAGCGTTCGCGAGCACGAAACCACCGAGAGTGAAGACCACCACGATCATGTGACCGGCGAACATGTTCGCGAAGAGCCGCAGCGCCAGGGTGAACGGCCGCATGATCAGGGTTGTGAAAACTTCGATCGGGACCAGCAGCCAGAGCATGAACCAGGGGGCCGGCGGTACCACACTGATCTTGAGATATCGCCAGAACCCGTGCTTGCGGATCCCGACGTAGTCATAAAGCAGCCAGGACAGCACGGCCAGGGTCGCAGGCAGAGCGATATGGGCATTTGGCGACATCTGGATGCCCGGAATAAGGCCGAAAATATTCGTGACGAGGATAAAACAAAACAACGAAGCCAGATAGGGTGCGAAACGTACGCCTTCCGGGCCAATCATGTCCTTGGCGATGGTGTTGCGGACGAAACCGTAGAGCGACTCGGCAATCCACTGCGTCCTGGTCGGCACCAGTTTCGGGCTCCGGTACCCCAGCAGGAAGAACAGAATGATAACCGCGACAGCGAGCCAGACTAGGAAGGGGAACCTCGTCAGCCAGGCCGCCCAGCCGTCCACGACGGGTGGCGGGTAGAACTCCCCGACATCGGGGGGGAAGGGGACTTCAGTGGGGACGCCCACCATCTTCCTCTCGTCCTTCCTGCGCCGGGAGCGTTCGCACGATCAACACAATGCCACCCGCGGTACCAAGAACAATGCCGACCCCGGTCGCTACACCACCGGTATGCAGCCAGATGTCGACAATCCAACCAACAACTCCCCAAACGGCCATACCACCGATGAGGTAGCCCAGCACGATCCACGCCTGGTTCGTGCCAGACGCGTACCGGTCTGCGCCGTCGGGGACCTTGGGAAGCTGGTCGTCATCCATGACGACGGGAACGATATCAGGCTTTTGCCACGTGGCAGGCGGGGACGTCGGTAGTTCGCCTCACAGCGTGAGTCTGGGTCGAACCACTCCAACCGCCCTGCTCGCCGCACCCGGTGCTCGACCGGCACGACCAGGGACGGCAGCCGCCAGGCGACGCCAAGCCACGCGCCCAGGGCGACCAGCACGCCGATGTGGCCGAGCAGCCCGGCGCAGCCCTCACGCTCCTCCTCTTCGAGGCCCCCGGTTACCGCCATTGCCGCGAGCAGGCAACCGATGGTCGCCGCCGCCGCGAGTGCCTCGGGCACGGCCCCCGCGATAAGTCCTCTGAGGATGGTCCATGCGCCGAGCGCGCAGCCGGCCAGCGCTGGCCAGCCCAACCCGCGCAGCCCCGGGCTGCGGGTGACACTCGCGGAGGCAAGGGCAAGTAGGCACCCGAGGCCAACGAGGATCCGCCCGGAGGCGTGGTACCCGCCCTGGGCGACCGCACCGGCGGCCACCGTACCGACCAGGAGGTATGCCCGTGCCGGCAGCAGCTGATCGGAAGGACCGCCCGGGGAGGTCGTACAGCTGCACAACAGGTTCACGTACGGCTCCCTGGCTTCTTGCGGACGACTACTCACACCATCGTCAGCATAGAAACCGTATTAACCGTAAATAGCATATTTTTGGCGACGACAGCGGCCGCCCCGGCCGGGTCTCAGGGATAATCGGCGTACGGGTACCGGGTACGCACCAGCCACCCGACCAGGGCGGAGCACCAGACGATCGCGGCAACGATCATGCCGTAGCCCAGGGCTGCCTTACCCGGCCAGGTACCGCCGTCCAGGGCTGCCAGGACGGCGATGATGACCGCGAACTTGGCGACATAGACCGCCAGCCCGAAGGGCAGGATCAGCGTCCGGCTGATGCCCTCCACGGCTGCGATGACCAC
>JAFGOK010000556.1 GCA_016926535.1 Micromonosporaceae bacterium
ATCAGTTCGTTGTCGAGGTCTGGAAGGGCGGGTACGCCACGGACCCTAACTATCCACAGATCGTTATAAATATTATGCGGAAGTACAACTTGTACCGCTACGACCGTCTCTAGCGCACCACCGCTGGATCTACCCGCCGCCCGGCCCCGACCGGACGGTCCCAGAACGTGGAGGGGGTATCCGGTCACCATGCACACTGCACACTCAGTCGTCGCGGGGTTCGACGGTTCACCGGACAGCCGGGCCGCCGTCGAATACGCCGCCAGCGCGGCCCGCGACCTCGGTCTGCCGCTTCGAGTCATCCACTGCTACGCCTGGTCAGAGGCTCAGACCGCGGTATTCCATGCCGCAGGCCGCATGCTGGCCGACCTGTGTGAAACCCTCGAACCCCACTACCCTGGGCTGGACTTCCAGCCGGTCGTGCTGTCCCGGTCGCCCGCGGCGGCTTTGATCGGCGAGTCCCGCACGGCAGAACTGGTCGTCATCGGCCACGAGGGCATGGGGACCTTCGGAGGGCTGCACACCGGCGCCGTCGCTCGCCAGGTCGTCAATCAGTCCTACTGCCCTGTCGTGGTGACCCGGGGAACTGAGCTGCCCAGGGGTCCGGTCGTCGTCAGCATCGGAAATGCCGGGGAGGAACCCCCAGAGCACCCCACGCCAATAGCCGAAGGGCACCATGCTGGCGAGACAAATCCAATCACCCAGGCGGCGCACAACGCCATCAAGTTCGCCTTCATCGAGGCCGCTCGGCGCGAGGTCGCGCTGTATGCGATCCGCCTCGCCTCCGATCCGGTCCTTGGCGCCCAGCCAGTGGACACCGAGTTCGCAGAGTCTCTGGCCCGATGGCACGGCGAGTACCCGAAGGTCGAGGTGCACGACGACTTGGTGCCTCGTGACGAAGCCGTTCAGCGCCTGCTGGAAGCCGGCCACAACGCGGGGTTGCTCATCGTCGGGGCGTCCATGCCCATGCGTGGGCGGGGTATGCGGCTGGGGCCGCTTCCAGCGACAGTGCTGTCCACTGCCACCTGCCCTGTGGCCATCGTCGAGTCGTGCCCGCCCTGAGCGGCGCCCGACCTGACCAGCGCGCCGGTCCTGACCAGCGTCCGGCCTGACCAGCGCCCACTCGTCAGGCCGGCAATGCCGCAAGCCGCGCCAACTCCACAGGGTTATCCACAGGGTTATCCACATTTCGGCAAGACCTGTGGACAACCTGATCTCCCTGCGAACATTCAGATGACCCTCCGACTCCAACAGGTCACCAATTGTGCATAGTGTGGTCCTCCAAACGATTGACCGGCAGCGCCGCTGGGCGATACGGATACAGCGCAGCGAGGCCTTCATCGATGTCAACCCCAAGACCGGGCTCCGATGACGGGTGCAGGTATCCGTCCTCGAAGCGATAGGAATGGGGGAATACGGTGTCGGTCGCATCGGTGTGCCGCATGTACTCCTGCAATCCGAAGTTGGGGATGCTGATATCGACCTGAAGGGCCGCCGCCATGCAGACCGGAGAGCAATCCGTCGCCCCGTGCGAGCCACTCCGCACGTGGTACAGGGCAGCGAGGTCGAAGATGCGACGCAGGTGGCTAATCCCTCCCGCATGGACGACGGTCGTCCGGATGTAGTCGATCAGCTGCTCAGAGATCAGCTGATGGCAGTCCCAGATGGTGTTGAAAACCTCTCCAACGGCAATCGGAGTTGTCGTGTGCTGCCGGATGAGCCGGAATCCCTCCTGAAGCTCTGCGGGGACCGGGTCTTCCAGCCAGGTCAGGGCGTACGGCTCAAGGGCTTTGCCCAGCCGCGCAGCCTCGATCGGCGTAAGGCGGTGGTGGGCATCGTGAAGCAGCTTCAGCTCTGGCCCGAACTCCTCCCGAACCCTGGCAAACACGGACGGCACGTGGCTGAGGTACCGGTCGGTCGACCAGACGGCCTCCGTCGGAATCGCCGCGTCCGCCGGCTCGTAGAACAGCTTGTCCTTGCTGACCCCGTAGGTCGTCGCGATCCCCGGGATCCCTGTCTGTACCCGAACCGCGCGGTATCCCAGGTTGACGAACCGCGAGATCTCCTGGAGCACCCCGTCGACGGTGTCAGCGTTGGCGTGGCCGTACACCGTTACGCCTTCTCTGGACCTGCCGCCGAGCAACTGGTAGACCGGCAGCCCGGCGATCTTGCCCTTGATGTCCCACAGCGCGGTGTCGACCGCAGCGATCGCGGCCATCGTTACCGGACCACGCCGCCAGTACGCCCCCCTGTACAGGTACTGCCAGGTGTCCTCGATCATGGCCGGATCACGACCGATGAGCAACGGGATGACGTGATCGTTCAGGTAGCTGGCAACGGCGAGCTCCCGGCCGTTGACCGTCGCATCTCCCACCCCCGTCACCCCCTCATCCGTCTCGATCTTGAGGGTGACGAAATTCCTCCCTGGGCAGGTGACGATGACTTTCGCGTCCGTGATCTTCATTCTCTATCCTTTTTCGCTTCGAACCGGTAGCTCTCCGGCGGCCCGAGGTAGCTGGCCAGCATCCCACCGGTATCAACGACCAAGTGGTGGACGACGATCGTCGGGTCCACCATCCACAGCTTCAGCACATGGGTCCCGGGCCGTGACAGGACGTGCCGAGTCGCCGTGCGGTTGACGTTGTCCGAGGTGTTGCGCTCCCACTGACGATTCATGATCAAATCCTGCGCTCCGGTGTCCGCAGTGATATCCACAGGCTGTGGACAACCCTCATCGAACGCGATGGCGTAGCGCGGCCCGCCGTTCGACAGGGTGTCGTTCCGTGTGGACGCATGGACCCACACCGTGACAACGCCGGTGGTAAACAGCACCATTTCGTACTCCAGCCGTGGCCCGACCCCAGGCGGGTTCTGGCGAGAGGCGGTCACCGGAAACGGCTCCATCCCCGAGCCGGTCCTCCCGATGTCCGGAATGCGTTTCCAGCAGGCATCCGGCGTTGCGATGACGGCCGTCGGGTGATCAGCGGCGGTCGAGACGTACCCGTTCGCCTCGACATGCCCCCGCCGTCGCCGCGCCCGCTGTGCGACGTCCCGGTGCTCCACGATGGCGTGGACCACGATGGTGCTGCCTTCTGAGCCCTTGACCAGGATGGGGACAATCGTCTTCCCTCTCGGTGCCTTTGACCAGTCGACCCGAAGAACCGCGCGGATCTGGCGGTCGACCGCTGCGGTCTCCGGCTCGATGCGCAGCCATGAGACGGCCGGCTGGAGCCGCACCTCGAACGGAGTCATACCGCGGTTGAAGACCTCGATGTACTGCTCCGGCTGGGTCTGGAACGGGCTGAAGGCCGGCAGCACGGCGGCGACCCTGGCGCCAGGCCAGCACAGATCGGAACCGTCGATCGCAACAGCCATCGAGGCGGCCTCCGGTACGGCGATCCGCTTGACAGGAGGGAAGACCTCGTCGGCGATGGCGACACCATCGATCTCTGGCTGCTGCCAGGATGCCTCCGGGCCGTACCGCCCGACATCGCCGTACCCGACCTTCGACTGGGTCTGAAACCCCCGCCACTTCCCGCCAGCGACCACGGCGTTGTAGTAGTCGGACATCGCCTGGTCGCTGGCGAACCGGGCATCACACTCGTCAGCGAGATCATTCGTCGCCGAGCGCCCCTGCCTGGCGTACAGCAGGTTGGTGAACTCGGCCTGGCGGAGGGCGTAGAGGTTCGCGGTCGCCGCGACCTGGTAGAGCACGAGCTCGTAGTAGGCGTCTCGCCAGGCGTCTGGGAGCTCGGTCCCGCAGCGCTCGGCCCGCTCCGCGAGCCGCTGCCACTGCCCGGTAACGCGTTCCATCTCCCGGTAGTTGGTCAGGCTGAACGGACTGGCCTGGTCGTCGTAGACGACGGCTCGAGGATCGGTCGCCAAGTCCCGGTCAGGATCGAGACTGATGCTGCGGTTGAGCAGCTCCGGCTTGCGGCGGGATTGCAGCACCCCGTACGTGTGCAGGAGGTCGGCGATCTCGGCTGCCTGGTCCGGCCCGAAGTGCAGGAGGGCGAACTCCCGCTCCCACCGGCCAAGCTCGCCCGCCAGCCCGTCGACGGTGAACCGCTCTGGATCCCACGCGAAGTCCAGGAAGAAGGACAGCGGCAGCTCCTGCCCTTTCAGGTCGCCAACATTGACCACCCACAGCCGGTCCACGCCATAGCGGTACGCCTGGTGCAGCTGGTCCCAGACGTTGGCCAGGTTGGCCGTGTCAACCCACTTGTAGTTCCGCGAGTCACCGACGTAGTCAAAGTGGTAGTAGAGGCCCCAGCCACCAGCACGCTTCGGGGTAACCGGGTCGGGAAATTTGCGTAAATTACCCCAGTTGTCATCACTGAAAATGACAGTGACATCTTCCGGCGGACGCAGGCCTTGATCCCAGTACCGCTGCACCTCCTTGTACAACGCCCAGGCCTGGGGGATCTCGGCCGGATCCGTCCCGGTGATCTCGCACAGGATCTGACGTTGCACCGCGATGATCTCTTCCATCAACTCAATGCCATCACCGTCTGAAAGGCAGAGATCACCGTTGCCGCGCATGCCGAGGGCGACGGTGCCCTCGAAGCCCTCCGCGATCATGCGGCGGATCCCGTCCGCCCAGTAGGCCTTGATGGCCTCAGCGTTGTTCCGGAAACTCCACTGGCCGTTGCCGCCGTAGGGATCGCTTCCCGCGACAACGACCACTCCCTCGCTGTCGCGAACCGGAGGCAGAGCATGCCGGTTCCACTCCTCGATGCCCCGCATCATCGGTGCCTCGTGGGAACTCCCCAGCACGACGCCGTATGCCTTGGCCGTGGCGTGGTTGTCCGGATCATCCTCTGCGAACGCCCGGCCCCAGACGGCCGGCCACACGTAGTTGCCCCTGAGCCGCAGCAGGGTCTCAAAAACCTTGGCGTA